>NZ_QPFS01000174.1:0-7470 GCF_010906995.1 Rhodopseudomonas sp. WA056
GTCGTAGTCGCCGAAATGGCCGGCGGCGACCGCCGCTTGCAATCCCGCGCCGTGGTTCAGCGAAAGAAGGATGTCGTCGATCGGTGCGCGATAGGTCATGACAGTGTCCCGGCTGACGGAAGGATGCCGGCCTTTTTCCACGAAATGCCGCTCCTCTCAACCGTCCGTGGGGTCGCGATCGCCGGACGAGCCGGCCGGGGATCGCGATGCTGCGGCTGCGGCTGCGCGATCGGGCCGGATTTCGGGCTTTCGGCGGTTGAAAAGCCGCCTTTGTCTCGATAGACCGGCGGGGCCGAGGCGAATCCGCCGCCCGGCCGCAATGCGCGGGCCGGGATAGGCCTTTTGGGGCGTAGCCAAGCGGTAAGGCAGGGGATTTTGATTCCCCCATGCGGAGGTTCGATCCCTCCCGCCCCAGCCAGGCCAAGCCGCTGATTTCAAGGAACTTTGTCTGGCCGGCGCACGCCCGATGTGGCCCCGCCGCCGTTCATGGCGGCTTTCCCCTCACATTTCCTCCAGCGCGCAGATCAGATCGCCGGCGCGCAGCGTCTGGCCCGGCTTGGCATTGAGGGCTCGGACGATGCCGCGCGCGGTCGCCGGAATTGCGATCTCCATCTTCATCGATTCGATCACCGCCAGCGTCTGGCCGATCTCGACATGCTCGCCGGGTTCGACGGTCAGTTTCCAGACGTTGCCGGGCGCTTCGGTGAACTGGCCGATGCAGCCGTCCGGCACGTCGCCGCCGGAGCCGAGCGCGGCCGCGGTGTCGTCCTCCACCACTTCGTCGAGCTTGGCGTCGCGCCAGCGCTGGCGTTCGGCCTCGAACGCGGATTGCTGGCGGGTCTTGAACGCCGAGATGCCTTCGGCCTCGCGCGCCAGGAACGCTTTGTAGTCGGCGTAGGAGAACGTCGTCTCCTCGATCTGGAGCGGATAGCCGCCGTGCGGAAACGCGGCGCGGGCGTCGAGCAGTTGTTCCGGCGTTACCGGGAAGAACCGGATCTGGTCGAAGAACCGCAGCAGCCAGGGATGGCCGGGCTTGAACACTTCGGTGCTGCGCCAGGTGTTCCAGACCTGGATGGTGCGGCCGAATAGCTGATAACCGCCGGGGCCTTCCATGCCGTAGATGCACATATAGGCGCCGCCAATGCCGACGGCGTTTTCCGGCGTCCAGGTGCGGGCCGGGTTGTATTTGGTGGTGACCAGGCGATGCCGTGGATCGACCGGGGTGGCGACCGGGGCGCCGAGATAGACGTCGCCGAGGCCGAGCACCAGATAGCTGGCGCCGAACACGATGCGCTTGACGTCGTCCTCGCTGGAAAGACCGTTGATGCGGCGGATGAACTCGATGTTGGACGGACACCACGGCGCATCGGGACGCACCAGCTCTTGATACTTGCGCATCGCCAGCACCGCCTGTGGATCGTTCCACGACAGCGGCAGGTGTATGATGCGGCTCGGCACCGCCATCGCTTCGACCGACGGCAGTTCGCGCTCGATCCTCGCCAGTGCGTCGAGCAGCTTGCGGCGTGACATCACCGCGCTGTCGTAGTGGATCTGCAACGAGCGGATTCCCGGCGTGAGATCGATGATCCCGGGCAGTCTGGCTTTCTCCACCGCCTCGGCGAGCACGTGCACCCGCAAGCGCAGCGCGATGTCGAGCTCCATCGGGCCGTATTCGACCAGCAGATTGTCGTCGCCGGCGCGGCGATACTCCACCGGGATCTCGCCATCGTCATGGCGGCCGACGATCGCCGAGCCGAGCTCGGCAGGCGCGGCGATCACGGTCGGCCCTGCGACCGGATCATCGGCCCGCGCCACCGGCACGAAGCGAAGTTTGTCGCCGGGCTTGAGCTGGCCGACCTTCCACAGTTCGTCGCGCGCCACCACGGCCGGGCAGACGAAGCCGCCGAGGCTCGGGCCGTCGGGCCCGAGGATGATCGGCATGTCGCCGGTGAAGTCGATCGCACCGACCGCATAGGCGTTGTCGTGGATGTTGGAGGGATGCAGCCCGGCTTCGCCGCCGTCGGTGCGCGCCCATTGCGGCTTCGGCCCGATCAGCCGCACGCCGGTGCGGGCGCTGTTGAAGTGGACTTCGTAGTCCGAGGAAAACAGCGTCGCAATGTCGTCGTCTCGGAAGAAATCGGGCGCGCCGTGCGGGCCGTAGATCACGCCGATCTGCCAGGTTCGCGTCAGCGCCGGCTTTTCCTCATCGGTGAGCGCACGGGGCTCCGCGACAGGCGTGATCGAGCCGAAATGCAGCACGTCGCCGGCCTTCAGCGCGCCGGTGGCATGGCCGCCGAACGCGCCGAGCGTGAACACCGCGCGGGAGCCGAACACTTCGGGCGCGTCGAAGCCGCCGCGGATGGCGAGATAACAACGCTGGCCCGGTCCCTCGATCTTGCCGATCGCCAGCATTTGCCCGGCACGCACCGTGATCGGCGCGTCGTTACCAACCGCTGTGCCGTCGAGCTTTGCCATCATGCCAGCGCCGCACAGCGCCACCACGGCGTCGGCGTTGAAGCGCAGCGTCGGACCGCTGACGGTGAGTTCGAACGCCGCGGTGGTTTCGGGATTGCCGACGATGCGGTTGGCGAGGCGGAACGAACGCTCGTCCATCGGTCCGCTCGGCGGCACGCCGACGTGCCACAGATGCAACCGGCCCGGCAGCTCCTGCAATCCGGACTGCGCGCCGGGCGCCACCACGTCGATGGTGCGCGCCGCGAAGCTGAAGTCCGCCAGCACCTTGGTGGCGACCTTGCCGCTGCGGAACAGATCGGATGCCGCAATCGCGCGCAAGTAATCGAGATTGGTTTCGATGCCCGCGACGGTGGTGGCGGCGAGCGCGCTTATCATCTTGTCGATCGCGGCGTCGCGGTCGGCCGCGTGGACGATCAGCTTCGCCAGCATCGGGTCATAGAACGGCGTTACCTCGTCGCCGGTTTCGATCCAGCCGTCGACGCGCGCGTCGTCCGGAAACGCCACCTGGGTCAGCCGGCCGGCCGAGGGCCGGAAGCCGGCGCCTGGATTTTCGGCATACAGCCGCACTTCGATCGCCGCGCCCTGCGGCGGGCGCGGCGTGTAGGTCGCGATCGGGCTGTCGCCGGCAGCCTGGCGCACCATCCATTCGACCAGATCGACACCGAACACCGCTTCGGTGACGGGATGTTCGACCTGCAGGCGGGTGTTGACCTCGAGGAAGTAGAATTCGTCGCGGGCGACGTCGTAGATGAATTCGACGGTGCCGGCGGACTCGTAGTTCACGCTCCGGCCGAGCGCGACCGCGGCCTGATGCAGCCGCGTCCGCATCTCGTCCGAGATGCCGGGCGCCGGGGTTTCCTCGACGACTTTCTGGTTGCGCCGCTGCAGCGAGCAGTCGCGCTCGCCGAGCGCGATCACGTTGCCCTGGCCGTCGCCGAAGATCTGCACTTCGATATGGCGGGCGTCGGCGACGAACCGCTCCAGATATACCCGCGCGTCCCCGAAGCTGGCGCGGGCGGTGCGCTGCACCGTGGCGAAGCGTTCGCGCAGCGTCGCCTCGTCGTGGCAGAGCTGCATGCCGATGCCGCCGCCGCCCGCGGTGCTCTTCAGCATCAGCGGAAAGCCGATCCGTGCCGAGGCTTCCAGAGCTTCCTCGATGCTGTCGATCAGCCCGGTGCCGGGCAGCAGCGGCACTTTGCTCGTCTGCGCCAGTTCGCGGGCGCGGTGCTTCAGGCCGAACGCCTCGAGATGTTCGGGGCGCGGACCGATGAAGGCGATGCCGTGCTGCTTCAGCCGCTCGGCGAAGCCGCGGTTCTCCGACAGAAAGCCGTAGCCGGGATGCACCGCCTGCGCGCCGGTTGAGAGGCAGGCCTCGATCACGGCGTCGACATTGAGATAGCTGTCGCTGGCGGCCTCGCCGCCGACGCGCACCGCTTGGTCGGCCTCGCGCACCGGACGGGTGAAACGGTCAGCGTCCGAATAGATCGCGACCGATGCGATCCCCATCCGGCGCAAGGTGCGGCCGATCCGCCCGGCGATTTCGCCGCGGTTGGCAATCAGAACTTTGCTGAACATGATCAGTCCTCGCCTGCCTCGTAGATCACCACCTGGATCGGCGTCGGGAAAAAGCCGTTGCAGGGATTGTTGACCTGCGGACAGTTCGAGATCAGGCACAGCACGTCCATCTCGGCGACCATCTCGACGTAGTCGCCGGGCTTGGAGACGCCGTCGACCACGGTGAAATTGCCGGACGTGTCGAGCGGCACGTTCATGAAGAAGTTGAGGTTCGGCACGATGTCGCGCTTCGACAGACCGTGCTTGGCGGCCTCCAGCACGAAGTTCTCGCGGCAGGCATGCAGATATTTGGTCTGGTGCCCGAACCGCACGGTGTTGCTCTCGCAGGAGCAGGCGCCGGCCGAGGTGTCGTGCAGGCCGCAGCTATCGGCCACCATCCGCAGCATGGTGCGGCCCTCGGTGGACATGATCCGCGTGCCGGTGGTGACGTAGGCCGAGCCCTGGGCGCGCAGCGTGTCCTGGCCGCTGTAGCGTTCGCCATGATCATCTGCGGCGTAGAATAGGGTGTCGACGGCCTGCTGGCCGTGGCTGTCGACGATGCGCAGCGTCTGGCCCTTGCGGATGATCGCCGACCACGGCACGCGCGCCGGGATCTCGGTGTCGAGCACGATGCGGGCGGAAGCGGGAATCGCGGTCATGCTCAGGCCCTCCCTGCGGCGCCGGCGAGATAGAAGGCGTTGTTCTCGAACGCGCGCTTGGCTTCGAGCGACACGGTGCGGCAAAGGTCGTCGGCGGCGGGCTGAGGCGCCTGATAGCGGATGATGTCGACGTCGCCCGGCGCGTAGCTGGGGGATGGATCGAGCGGGTGCGGACAGTTCGACACCGCGACGAGCAGGTCGAGCTCGGCGCGCAGATCGACGAAGTCGCCCTTGTTGCGACGCTCGCCGTGCCATTCGAACCGGCCCAGCGAGTCGACGGCGACCGGAGCGAAGAATCCGATCGACGGGTGCAGGTCGCGGCGATCGAGCCCGAGCTTGCCGGCGGCGAGCACAAAATTGTCGCGGGTGTTGCGGAAACTGCCGGCGCCGTAGCGCTCCGCATTGGTCGCCGCGGTGGAGCCGCCCACCATGGTGTCGTGCGCGCCGCTGGTGTCCTCGATGATCGACAGCAGCGCACGACCCATGTCGGACAGGATCACCCGGCCTTTGCGTAAGGACGCCGCCCACTGCACCTTGATGGTGTCGGCGTGGTTCAGCCGCTCGCTCGGGTCGAGCGCATTCCAGGCCTGGATGCTGACGCAGGACGTGCCGTCCGTATTGATGAGACGCAGCGCTTCGCCGCGGCCGAGCCTGGTCACGTAGTACCAGCCGCCCGGCACGGTCTCGCGATGGATGATCGCGTCCGCTGCGATCGGCGCGCCGTCGCGCGGCGTCGGCGGCGGCAAGGCCTTCGGTGCCTGTTGCTGGCCCAGTGCCTTGTGCTGTTCGTAGCGCTGGCGGTTGGCCTCGACTTCGGCCTTCTCTTGCTCGGTCAGGATCATGCTGTCCTCACGGTGAACAAACGCCGGGTCGTCCCGGCTCATGCTCCCTGTGCGGCCGGGTCGTCCCGGCCGGAGCGGATTGGATGGTCGGTGCGCGGCTGCGCGATGCGCCGCGGAAAGATTTCGAGATCGCGCGAGATCGTGGCGCCGTAGCGCTCGCGCTCCTCGGGACGGTTGCGATTGCGCTCGAACGCGATCACGCGGGTCGCCAGGCTGAACGCTTCGGACAGATCGTGCGTGACCATCACCACCGTCAGCTCGGTCTCGTTCCACAGCCGCTTCATCAGCACGTGGATGTCGGCGCGGATGCCCGGGTCGAGCGCGCCGAACGGCTCGTCGAGCAGCAGGATCTTGGGGCCGCGCATGATCGCCTGCGCCAGCGCCAGCCGCTGCTGCATGCCGCCGGACAGCGACGCGGGATATTTGTGCTCGTGGCCCTTCAGCCCGACCTCGTCGAGCAGAGCCAGCGCCTGCTCGGTCGCCTCGCGCCGCGCCCGGCCGAACAGCCGGCCGAGCAGCCGCGACTGTTGCAGCTCGCGGCCAAACAGCACGTTGTCGAGCACGGTGAGATGCGGAAACACCGAATAACGCTGGAACACCACGCCGCGATCGGCGTCGGGTTCGCTCGGCATCGGGCGGCCGTCGATCAGGATCCGGCCGCGGGTCGGCGTCTCCTCGCCGAGCAGCATGCGCAGGAAGGTGGTCTTGCCGCAGCCGGAGGGGCCGACCAGGGCGACGAAGGCGCGCGGCGCGACGTCGAGCGTGATCCGCTCCAGCACGATGTGGTCGCCGTATTCCTTCCAGACGTTGTCGAATCGGATCGCGCTCATTCCGCCCTCACCGCGGCGAACCAGGGGAAGGCCTTGCGCTGGATCAGTCGCAACGCCAGGTCCATCAGGAAGGCGAGCAACGTGATCCACACCACGTAGGGAATGATCACGTCCATCGCCAAATAACGTCGCACCAGGAAGATGCGATAGCCGAGCCCGGAGTCGGAGGCGATCGCTTCGGCGGCGATCAGGAACAGCCAGGCGGGGCCGAGCTGCAGCCGCAGCGAGTCGATCAATCGCGGCAGGATCTGCGGCAGCACCACGCGGAGCGCGATCTGCCAGGTCGAGGCGCCGAGCGTCTGGGCCTTGATCAATTGCTCGCGTGGCAGCTCCATCACCCGCATCGCCAGGTCCCGGATCATCGCCGGCAGCGTGCCGATCACGATCAGCGCGATCTTGGAGTTTTCGCCGAGTCCCATCACGATGAACAGGATCGGCAGCAGCGCCAGCGGCGGCACCATCGAGGTGACCGACACGAACGAGCCGAGCAGCGCATTGGCGGCCGGGAGCAGGCCGATCACGATGCCGAACACGAGAGCCAGCGAGGTCGAGATCGCCAGCGCAGCGCCGAGTCGTTCCAGGCTCGCCAGCGTGTCCGTCCACAACAGATAGTTGCCGGTGCGGGCGTCGACCTGAAACGCCATCTGCTTGACTGCCTGGCCCATGCTGGTCAGGGCCGGCAGCAGCTTGTCGTTCGGATTCTCAGCGAGCCTGGCGCCGGAGCCCAGCAGATACGCAATGATCACCAGCACGAACGGCAGCGCCGCCATGTAGATGGCGAGTTGCCGTCCAGGCCTGATGTTCACCCATCGCATCGTCGTGCTCCGGCTTGGCTTGTGGAGGTGATCGCTTACAGCTTGCCGGCTGCGGCGGCGTTCATGAAGCTCGGGTCGAACCGCAGCTTCACGTTGGACTTGTCGCCGAGCACGCTCTTGTCCGCGAGCTCGATGCCGACCGCATCGGCCGATTTCGCGCCCTTGCCGAGCAGATCCTTGTCGAACAGGAACTTGCGGACGCGGTCCATGGTGCTGCCGATCGCCGCGCTCTTGGTGAAGGCTTCGGCGTCCGCGGCCTTGCTGAACAGCCTGGTCGAGGCGAGCTGGCTTTCGA
>NZ_QPFS01000175.1:0-7451 GCF_010906995.1 Rhodopseudomonas sp. WA056
CACATGCCCGATCACGCTCGCAAGCCCCGCCACATACCTCGCAAACCGTACTTCACTGCCGCCGTCGAAATCGAGACTCATTTGGCGCCTCCATCTGCCAAAATCTGAATCTCAATAGATACTTGAGCCCCGCCTCACAGGCCCGCGACCTTGTGACTCAGTACGACTAATCCGCCCTACGGGCTACGTATAATTGTCAGAGAGAGACATTACTCTTCGTATCGCATCCCGACCTCGCTCACCGATTCTCTTACGCGCTAAAACGGCGTCGCTGTACGTATTCATGCGCGCTTCAATTTCAACCAAACGCTGCCTGACGGAATTCACCTCATGGTCGGGTATTTCCTCTTTGAATCGCGCATAGTAATCCGGATATGTGGTGACAATCTCGATTGGTAGAACGAGATCTTCCTCTCGTCGTGAAATTACTCCAATTACCAAGTTGGCTGACTTTAGTAGGGCTAGTCCGTAGTCGCGCTGGTAGCCACCCAGGCGGCTTTCGATAAGAAATTTCGCTTCGTGAGTATCGATTTGGTATGGATCAAAATTTCTAAGTAGCCTCGAAAAGCTTCTTGCGGTTGCAGTATAGTTCTCGGACGCTAGATAATTTGGAATTGCCAGTTTCGCAATCGAGGCTTGAATCCAGAAAAGTGGATCGCTTTTTGCTATCTTGAGATTGTGTAACTGTTCAAAGAATCTGTCGACTAGCTCGTTCGCCAGAGATGACTTCATTGTTGCTTTGATGAAGCGGTATCTTAGGGCTTGACGTAAGATTGGTTTGTAATTCGCTTCTCGATTCGAAAACCGGTCCAATGCATGAACAAATTCAGAGATGAGTTCAAGAGTTCGTTCATCCTCTATGTGCTCTCTTAAGTAGTATTCGCCAAACACTGGAGATCGGAATTGCGCCTCCCCTCCTGGCGAGAACAATTCGGTATCAAGGGTTCGTCGATAAGAGACGATTTCTCTATAGTAATCGTAACCCATGATTGACCCCATTGTGAAGGCGTCAATCTCGGCGCCGCCTATCATTCTCGCGTATGCAGACAGTGCGATGAATTCCGAGAGTCTTGGTGGAAGAGCGTTTATCGCTTCGAAGTAATTGTCCAGTTTAGACCGGATTGCTGGACTCTCAAGTAGCGAAAGGAGGGTGCTTCTCATTTCGCGATGACAGTTGTACGAAAGGAAACGAATTTTCTCTTTGACGCTTGATGCTGCACGTTCGCGCCAATAGCCGAACTGCCCCAAATACTCTGCGGTCTGTTGAAGTTCGCCCTCATTCAAGACGTTTAGGTCGATTTCAAAATATCGACCAGAGTGACCTGCCCCTGAGTTTTTCCTCCAGTTGGGGTTAGAGTCCGGCCCTGACGAGGACGGACTGATGAAGCGAGCAAGGTTCACGGAAGAGCAGATCATCGCGGTGCTGAAGGAGCACGAGGCCGGCGCCAAGACGGCCGATCTGGCGCGCAAGCACGGCATCTCCGAAGCGACGCTGTACAATTGGAAGGCCAAATTCGGCGGGATGGATGCCTCGGAGGCCAAGCGGTTACGGCAGCTCGAGGACGAGAACGCCAAGCTGAAGAAGCTGTTGGCGGAGCAGATGCTGGATGCCGCGGCGTTGCGCGAGCTTCTGTCAAAAAAATGGTAGGGCCCGCCGCCAAGCGCGAAGCCGTCGTGCACCTGCAGACCGTGATGGATCTGTCGGAGCGTCGGGCCTGCCAGATCGTGGGAGCGGACCGCAAGATGGTCCGCTATCGGTCCCAGCGGCCGCCGGACACCGAGCTGCGTGCCCGGCTGCGCGACCTGGCGAACGAGCGGCGGCGGTTCGGCTACCGCCGGCTGTTCGTCCTGCTGCGGCGGGAGGGCGAGCCCTCGGGCATCAACCGGATCCACCGGCTCTATCGCGAAGAAGGGCTTTGCGTGCGCAAGCGGCGGGCCCGGCGCAAGGCCGCCGGCACACGGGCCCCCATTCTGGTCGAGGCCAGGCCGAATGCGCGCTGGTCGATCGATTTTGTCCACGACCAGTTCGCCAATGGCCGGCGCTTCCGCGTCCTCAACATCGTCGACGATGTGACCAAGAAGTGCCTCGGTGCGATCCCGGACACCTCGATCCCCGGTCGGCGGGTGGCCCGTGAGATGACCGCGATCGTCGAACGGCACGGCAAGCCCGGGATGATCGTTTCCGACAACGGCACCGAGTTCACCTGCAACGCCATGCTCGCCTGGTGCCGGGACAACAACATCGACTGGCACTTCATCGCGCCCGGCAAGCCCATGCAGAACGGATTCGTCGAGAGCTTCAACGGCCGCATGCGTGACGAGCTTCTCAACGAGACGCTGTTTTTCGACCTCGACGACGCCCGTACCAAGATCGCCGCCTGGATCATCGACTACAACGACGAGCGGCCACACTCGGCGCTCGGCTACCTCACCCCGGCGGCCTATGCCGCCACCTTCACCGCAACGGGCGATCGGCTCCGCAACCCCGACCAGCTTCGCCGATCGCCCGTTGCTCGACATACGCCGAACGGCGTAAAAACCGCCGAGGCTCTAACTGTAGCTGGATGAAAGTTCGGTGGCAGGTCAGTGATCCTGGACTTCAACGCATTGAAGGTGTCGATGCAAAAATTGTGAGAGTTGTCCCGGGTTGTCAGCGTTTTCCAAGTATGCGTCGATGGCAGTTACAAGGCTGAATCCCTCGCGATCATCTGCTGGAATGCGTGCCTCGTCGAGAAGGAGCTTAACAAGAGTGTCGGCTCCGGGAACTTGGACGGAGTAGCGGTTCTTTGCGCCGTAAGTGAACCCTGTTCCGAGAATTAGAATGGCGCGCCCGGTCGGAACATAGGTTCGCAGGCTATCTGCGATCGAGTTGTTGCCCATGATTTTCAGTTTCAGAGATTAGTTAACAATATTCCGATTGTCGGCTGAATATTGAGGTTCCGACTGACCGATCGGCGTTTGCGAGAGAAGATATTCGGAACTTTGTTTATGTGGGTCAATGGGTGATTCCATAGTAAAAGGGCTCCCCGTGTTGCGGGGAGCCCTTTGGGGGAAGAGTTAAGTTGGTCGGCTATGACGTTGTGGGTCCGCGGCGGCGGCAAGTGTTGTACTAAGAGTGCCGTTCACGAGCACCCCGTCGTGCTGCCGCAAGTATCACACTTCATACAAGTCCCGTTCCGCACCAGCGTGAAGTTGCCGCACTCCGAGCACATCTCGCCTTCGTAGCCCTTGGCTTTGGCTTCGGCGCGGCGTTCGGCTTTGGTCGGGGCGGGCTGGGTCGCGGCGGTGGTGGCTTTGCTCCACTGCAGCGCTTCCAGCTTTTCGGTCGGCGACAGCTCGGTCTGCACTTCCTGTTTCAAGGCGGTGGCGCCTTCGAGGGCGTCGCCGACGCGGGAGGAGGCCAGCGCGGTGACGGTCGGCGCGGCGCCCGACGGGGCGTTGCGCGGCGTCGCGTCGGCCGGGTGGGCGGGGGTGCTGCGCATCACCACCAGGTTGTCGGTGCGCGACCGGGTCAGGCCCTTCGACAGGTACTTGGTCGCCGCCGCGGGGCCCGAGACGCCGCCGCCGTCCGGCACCTTGCCTTCGTCGACGCCCTTGCCGATGGCGTCGAAGCCGGTCTCGGTCGGATCGACATGGGCGAGGTCGAACCGGCCCATGTAGCTCACCGCCAGCTCGCGGAACACGTAGTCGAGGATCGAGGTGGCGTACTTGATCGAGTCGTTGCCCTGGACGGGGCCGGCGGGCTCGAACCGGGTGAAGGTGAAGGCGTCGACATATTCTTCGAGCGGCACGCCGTACTGGAGACCCAGGGAGACGGCGATCGCAAAATTGTTGATGAAGGAGCGCAGCGCCGCGCCTTCCTTGTGCATGTCGATGAAGATCTCGCCGAGGCGGCCGTCATCGTATTCGCCGGTGCGCAAGTACACCTTGTGGCCGCCGACCACCGCCTTCTGGGTGTAGCCCTTGCGGCGATCCGGCATCTTCTCGCGCTCGCGCATCACCACAATGCGCTCGACCAGGCGCTCCACCACCTTCTCGGAGATGTGCGCGGCGCGGGCGGCCATCGGTTTGTCGAGGAAGGTGTCGATGTCCTCGTCCTCGTCGTCGTCGGCGATGAGCTGCGAGTTCAGCGGCTGCGACAGCTTGGAACCGTCGCGGTAGAGGGCATTGGCCTTCAGCGCCAGCTTCCACGACAGCATGTAGGCGGACTTGCAGTCCTCCACCGTGGCGTCGTTCGGCATGTTGATGGTCTTGGAGATCGCGCCGGAGATGAACGGCTGCGCCGCGGCCATCATCCGGATGTGGCTCTCGACCGACAGATAGCGCTTGCCGATCTTGCCGCACGGATTGGCGCAATCGAACACCGCGTAGTGCTCGGGCTTCAGATGCGGCGCACCTTCGACCGTCATCGCGCCGCAGATGTGGATGTTGGCGGCCTCGATCTCGCGCTTGGTGAAGCCGAGCGCGGTGAGCAGGTCGAAGTTCGGCTGGGCGATCTGCTCGGCTTCGATCTTGAGGACGTCTTTGAGGAAGTCCTCGCCGAAGGTCCATTTGTTGAAGGCGAACTTGATGTCGAAGGCGGTCGGCAGCGCCTTTTCGACCTTGGCGAGCGCTTCATCGGTGAAGCCCTTGGCCTTCAGCGTCGAGGCATTGATCGCCGGCGCGTTCGACAGCGAGCCGTGGCCGACGGCGTAGGCTTCGATCTCCTGGATCTGGTGCTCCGGATAGCCGAGCACGCGCAAGGCGGCCGGCACCGCGCGGTTGATGATCTTGAAGTAGCCGCCGCCGGCCAGCTTCTTAAACTTCACCAGCGCGAAGTCGGGCTCGATGCCGGTGGTGTCGCAGTCCATGACGAGACCGATGGTGCCGGTCGGCGCGATCACCGTGGTTTGCGCGTTGCGGTAGCCGTGCTGCTCGCCGAGTTCGAGCGCCTTGTCCCAGGCCGCCTTGGCGTGGTCGACGGCGTCCGGGATCGGGCAGCCGGCGTGGTCGAGCGGCACCGGGTTGACCGACAGCGCCTCATAGACCCGGGTCTCGCCATGCGCGGCGCGGCGGTGATTGCGGATCACGCGCAGCATATGGTCGGCGTTCTTCTTGTAGCCGGGGAAGGCGCCGAGCTTGGCGGCCATCTCGGCCGAGGTCGCATACGCAGTGCCGGTCATGATGGCGGAGAGGGCGCCGCACAGCGCGCGGCCTTCCTTGGAGTCGTACGACAGACCCATGGTCATCAGCAGGCCGCCGATATTGGCGAAGCCGAGGCCGAGGGTGCGGAATTCGTAAGACAGTTCGGCGATCTGCTTGGACGGGAACTGCGCCATCAGCACCGAGATTTCGAGCACCACGGTCCACAGCCGGCACAGATGCTCATAGGCGTCGAGGTCGAAGCGGTTGGCGCCGACGTCGTAGAACGCCAAGAGGTTCGCCGAAGCGAGGTTGCAGGCGGTATCGTCCAGGAACATGTATTCCGAGCACGGGTTCGACGCGCGGATGTCGCCGGACGCCTTGCAGGTGTGCCAGTCGTTCATCGTGGTGTTGAAGTGCAGGCCGGGATCGGCGCTGGCCCAGGCCGCGGTGCCGATCTTCTCCCACAGCTCGCGGGCCTTCAGCGTCTTCACCACCTTCTTGTTGGTGCGGGCGGTGAGGTGCCAGTCGCCGTCGGTTTCGACCGCGCGCAGGAAGTCGTCCCGGAGCGACACCGAGTTGTTGGAGTTCTGGCCGGCGACGGTGAGGTAGGCCTCGCTATCCCAATCGGTGTCGTAGATCGGGAAGTCGATCTCCTTGTAGCCCTGCTTGGCGAATTGGATGACGCGCTTGATCATCGCGTCGGTCACCAGCGCGCGGCGCGCCAGCTTGACCTCGCGGCGCAGCGCCGGGTTCTTCTCCGGATCGAAGCAGTCGTCGCCCGAGCCCTGGCAGTTGACGCAGGCCTTCAGGATCGCCTTGAGGTGCTTCTGGTTGACCTTGGAGCCGGTGACGAGAGCGGCGACCTTCTGCTCCTCCTTCACCTTCCAGTCGATATAGGCTTCGATGTCCGGGTGATCGACGTCGACCACCACCATCTTGGCGGCGCGGCGGGTGGTGCCGCCGCTCTTGATGGCGCCGGCGGCGCGGTCGCCGATCTTCAGGAAGCTCATCAGGCCGCTCGACTTGCCGCCGCCCGACAGCCGTTCGCCTTCACCGCGCAGCCGCGAGAAGTTGGAGCCGGTGCCGGAGCCGTATTTGAACAGCCGCGCCTCGCGGACCCACAGGTCCATGATGCCGCCGTCGTTGACGAGGTCGTCCTCGATGCCCTGGATGAAGCAGGCGTGCGGCTGCGGGTGCTCGTAGGCCGACTTCGACTTGGTCAGCTTGCCGGTCTTGTAGTCGACGTAATAGTGGCCCTGGCCGGGGCCGTCGACGCCGTAGGCCCAATGCAGGCCGGTGTTGAACCACTGCGGCGAGTTCGGCGCCACCATCTGCATCGCCAGCATGTAGCGCAACTCGTCGAAGAACGCGCGGGCGTCGTCCTCGCTGGAGAAGTAGCTGCCCTTCCAGCCCCAATAGGTCCAGCAGCCGGCGAGGCGGTCGAACACCTGCTTGGCGGAATGCTCGGAGGTGTAACGCTCGCTCTCGGGCAGGGCAGTGAGGGCGTCGGTGTCGGCGACCGAGCGCCACAGCCACGACGGCACGCTCTCTTCTTCGACCTTCTTCAGGCGCGCGGCGACGCCGGCTTTACGGAAATACTTCTGCGCCAGCACGTCGGAGGCGACCTGCGACCAGAATTCCGGCACCTCGACATTTTCGAGGCGGAACACCACCGACCCGTCCGGATTGCGGATCTCGCTGGTCGTCAGCCTGAACGCGATCGCCGCGTAGGGAGACTGGCCGTCCTTGGTGTAGCGCCGTTCGATCTTCATCTCGTGCCCCGTTCAAGTCGCCCGAACCCCCACCTTGGGTGGCCCGGGAAGTTGCTAGATGGACGAACCTTGTTCGCCCGGCGAGCCGTGGCCCGGCTCCATCTGTTTTCGCGGGCAGAGGCGACGGCCGCATTTTTGCGAGCCGGACCCTCCACCCATCATAACGCCCCATGTCGCTTTGCGAGCCGTTTTGCCGGCCCGTCGGAATGCGCCCCAACGGTCGATTTAGGAGCAGACGGTGCCTCGCCCCGCTGCCGCTGTGGCTGTCGGAGGTGGTCGGTCTGGACCCTTCTGGGAAACGTCCGGCGGGACAAAAGCACTCCCTCGCTGGACGGCCTGAAGCTAGGCCGACTCCGTCCGACCCGTCAAGCAATAGTGCGGGTTCCTGAATCAAATACTAAATGTGGTGGATTAGGGTGGAAAACAGGGGCCGCGGCTCGCCCTGACCCGGTCAAGTATCGGTGAGTCCTCAGAGATTCCAAAGTCGAAAAAGTCGGCGGCATGCTGCCGACTGCCCCTGGCCCTTATACACATCTGACGCTGCCGACGAAAGGC
>NZ_QPFS01000176.1:0-7439 GCF_010906995.1 Rhodopseudomonas sp. WA056
CCCTCACCCCGGCCCTCTCCCCGCAGGCGGGGAGAGGGAGGCTTCGCGGCCGCGCTGCGTTCGAACGCGACCGTCGGGTTTGCTGGCAGTCGGGCGCGTCGATGACAGACGTTTCTTCGACACTTTCGGAGGCCGCGTCGCCCCGCGCCAGGCGGCGCCGCGCGGTGCTGCCGATCATCGAGATCGCGATGCTGGCGCTGTTCCTGCTGCTGCCGCTGGTGCTGCAGGACTATCTCACCGTGTTCATGACGCGGGTATTGATCCTGTGCCTGTTCGCGCTGTCGTTCGATCTGGTGTGGGGCTATGCCGGGATCATGAGCTTCGGCCAGGCGGTGTTCTTCGGCGGCGCCGGCTACGGGGTGGCGCTGCTCGGGCGTGATCTCGGGATTTCGTCGATGCTGCTGGTGGTGCCGGCTGGCGTGCTGATCGGATTCGCGTTGGCGCTGTTGATCGGCGGCTTTCTGCTGCTCGGGCGCAACCCGTCGAGCGTGATCTTCGTTTCGCTCGGCACGCTGACCGCGTCCTATGCGTTCGATCGGCTGGCGCGCGGCTGGTACTATCTCGGCGGCCAGAACGGCATTCCCTCGATCCCGCAGATGACGATCGGCAGCTACGACCTCGGCGAGGGCGCGGTGTTCTATTATCTGGCGCTGGCGATCCTGATCGCGGTCTACGCGGTCTGCCGCTATCTGGTGCGGTCGCAGTTCGGGCTGGCGCTGGCCGGCCTGCGCGAGAACGAGCAGCGCATCTCCTTCTTCGGCTACAAGGTACAACATCTCAAGGCGATCATCTTCTCGCTCAGCGGCGCGATCGCCGGGCTCGCCGGCAGCCTCTATGCGTTTCACGAGGGCTTCGTCTGGCCCAACATGCTCGGCGTGGTGATGTCGACCCAGGTGGTGCTGTACGTGCTGTTCGGCGGCTCCGGCACGCTGATCGGCGCGGTGATCGGCACCGTGGTGATCGAGATCGTGTCGTTCTGGCTGTCGAATTCCTACCAGGACATCTGGCCGATCATTCTCGGCGCCTTGATGCTGCTGGTGATCCTGTTCCGCCCCGCCGGGCTGATCAGCCTGATCGTCAGCCACAGTGAGCGGATCGGCAGCTTCGGCCGGCCGCCGAAAGGGGGCGACCATGGCTCTGCTTGAAGCCCGCGGCATGAAAAAGGTGTTCGGCAAGCTCACCGCGCTGAACGGCGCCGAGCTGACGGTGCAGCCCAACGAGTTTCACGGCCTGATCGGGCCGAACGGCTCCGGCAAGAGCACGATGATGAAGTGCATCGCCGGCGCCGAAGTGCCGACGGAGGGCCGCGTCGGGTTCGACGGTGCCGATATCACCGCGGCGTCGCCGGCCGAGCGCGCCCGTGCCGGCATGAGCCTGAAATTTCAGATCACCTCGGTGCTGCCGGCGCTGACGCTGTACGACAACGTGCTGCTGGCGCTGCAGGGACAGACCGCGCTCTCCAAGCTGATGTTCTCGCGCACGCGCGGCCTGTTGCACGACAAGGTGATGGCGATGCTGGAGCAGTTCCGGCTGGTCGATCGCGCCGGCGAGCATGCGTCTGCGCTGTCGCACGGCCAGCAGCAATGGCTCGAGATCGCGATGGCGCTGGCACCCGAGCCGAAACTGCTGCTGCTCGACGAGCCGACCGGCGGCATGAGTCTGGAGGAGCGCCGCGTCACCGGCGAGCTGCTGGCGCCGATCAAGTCGCGCTGCTCGCTGGTGATCGTCGAGCACGATCTCGATTTCATCCGCGACATCTGCGATCGCCTCACCGTACTCGATCAGGGCGCGGTGCTCGACACCGGAACGGTCGAGCAGATTCAGGCGAGCCCGAAGGTCCAGGAGGTGTATCTGCGCCGTGCTTGAGGATCATTATCTCGACATTCGCGATCTCGACGCCGGCTATGGCCGCAGCCAGGTGCTGTTCGGCGTGTCGCTGTCGGCGCCGTGGCGCGGCGGCGTCGCCATTCTCGGCCGCAACGGCGCCGGCAAGACCACGCTGATGAAGGCGATCATGGGCGAACTGCCGGCCAAGCGCGGCAGCGTTTCGCTGGATTCGCGCGACGTCACCAGGTTGCCCACCGAGCAGCGCGTCCGCGCCGGCTTCGGCTACGTGCCGCAGGACCATCCGGTGTTCGCGCGGCTGACGATCCGCGACAATCTCGCGGTGGGGGCGTTGACCAACAAGGACAGCCGCGCGGTCGACCGCGTGCTGGAGATGTTTCCCAAGCTCGGTCAGCGGCTCGACCAGATCGCCGGAACGCTGTCCGGCGGCGAGCGCAAGATGCTGGCGATCGGCCGCGCGATGCTGTCGGAGCCGAGCGTGCTGCTGCTCGACGAGCCGACCGAAGGGGTGTGGATCGGGGTGATCGAGGAGATCACCGACCGGCTGATCGCGCTCGCCAAGGAAATCGCGGTGGTGATCGTCGAGCAGCATCTCGACCTCGCCCTGCGCGTCGCCGACCGCGCCTTCGTGCTCGACCGCGGCCGCGTCGCCCTCACCGGCACCGCCGACGAGGTCCGCAACGACCCGCGGCTGCTGCAATATCTGGCGCCGTAGCGGCGCTAAGATCCTCTCGGTCATTGCGAGCGCAGCGAAGCAATCCAGGCATTGTGCACTGAGCTGGATGCTTCGTCGGTCTCGCCTCCTCGCAATGACGAGGAGGAGATGTTCGTAGTTCAAGACGCGGACGGAAGGTCGACGAATTCCGCAATCAGCCGCAGCACCTCGTCCGGCCGGTCGTGCTGCAGCCAATGGCCGGCATCGCTGACGATCTCGGAGCGGACGTCCTTGAAATGACGCGAAGCTGCGGCGGCTTCGGCCGGCTGGAGAAAGCTCTCGCCGGCGAACAGCAGCAGCGTCGGGCAGGGGATCCGTGCCCACAGCTCGGCGTATTCGGACGGCGCCAGCCGGTGCGGCGCCGTCACCCGCTGATACGGATCGAACTTCCACGAATAGCTGCCGTCGTCGTTGCGGCGTACGCCATGAGTGGCGAGGTGCAGCGACAGCTCCGACGTCAGCCGCTTGTTATGGGCGCGCATCTGCGCCGCGGCGTCGGCCACCGTTGCGTAGCGGCGCGGCGCGCGGCCCTCCAGCCGATCGAGCTGCCCGAGCCATTTGGTCATCCGCTCGTGCACCGGCGCCATCCGGGCGTCGGGGCGGACCGTGACGCCGTCGAGCACCACCAGCCGTTCGACCCGTTCCGGAAACGTCCCGGCATACAGCATCGCGATCATCCCACCCATCGAATGGCCGATGACGGTCGCAGGTCGAGCAGCGGCGAGCGGCGGCAGGCGCGTCAGGTCGTAGACGTATTCCGGCAGCGCGTAACTGCCTCCGCGCGCCCAATCGGAATCGCCATGGCCGCGCAGATCCGGCGCGATCACGTGAAAGTGCGGCTGCAACGCGCGGGCGAGATGATCCCAGCTACGGCCGTGGTCCTTGCCGCCATGAATCAGCAGCAGTGGCGGCGCGGCGGCGTTGCCCCAGTCCCAATAGTGCAGGCGCAGGCCGTGGGATTGAAAGAAGCAGCTTTGTGGTTGTTGCATTGTTGTCTTGCGAGCGTTTCCACGGCTGCAATAGCCCGAGCCGGTGACCGCTTCAATGCCCCCTGCCGGGCCGCAACGCCCCACCGGTGCTCCCCACCGGTGCCACCCTGGGCGGGCTGACAATCTGTAGCAACACGGGTATGCATGGGGCTTACGACTATCGCGACTGTCGCGAGCGCTTTCGACGTCGCAAATCTCTTGCGCGTCTTCAGCGTCCATCATGAATTGAGCGGAGATCCCTTGATGGCTGCGGCCAGCGGCGTCCGAAAGACCTCTCCGGCGGTGAAACTTGTCGACACCCGCGAGCTGCGCGAAAACGCCGTGGTTGCGGCCGAGTTCCTGAAGACGCTGTCGAATGTGTCGCGGCTGATCATGCTGTGCCAGCTCGCCGAGGGCGAAAAGTCGGTATCGGAACTGACCGAACTGCTCGACGAACGACAGCCGACGGTGTCGCAGCAGCTCGCACGGCTGCGCAGCGAGAAGCTGGTGCAGGCGCGACGCGAAGGCCAGCAGGTGTTCTATTCGCTCGCCAGCGAGGAGGTTCGCAGCCTGATCCTGGCGCTGCACGCCACCTTCTGCCGCAAGGATCGCGGCAAGGACAGACCCGCGGCACATTCGCGGGCGAAAGCCGCGGCGACGCCTCGCCGTCAGCGCCAGACCGTCGGGGCTTGAAGCGCGCTTTCCGTCAGTCCGCCGGATTGCCGCCGAACAACCTCTGGAACAGGCTCGGTGGTTTCGGGCCCTGCACCGTCGGAAAGCCGGCCTTGCGCCACGCCAGAATGCCGCCGCCGAGCACGTAAGGCTCGCACACGCCGTTCGCCTTGGCTTCGATCTGGCCGCCATACATGCGCGTCCGTCCGCCGGAATGGCAGAAGAAGATCGCCTTGCGACCCCGCGCCGCGCTCAGGTCGCCGTGCCTGAGACCCGTCAGCGGCAACTCGATCGCACCGGCGATGTGTTCGCGCTCGATCTCATGCCGCTCGCGGACGTCGACCAGCACCGCGCCGTCGTGCGTCATCATGCGGTGGGCCTCGATCGGCGAAATCGTCTTCACGCTCATGTTGCAGTCCGCTCCGTTCGGCGAATCGGCCCACCGGCTCCGTGACCCGGATGTCAGCGGAACGTGGTCAGGTAGTGACGTTCGAACAGCCGCTTCAGCCAGTGAAACAGCTTCATCTTCGGTCCGACGAAGTTGAAACGCTCGTTACGAAACACCAGCATGCCGGAATCCAGCGTGTCGACGATACACACCAGTTCCGGCTTGAAACGGCTGCTCGGCTGCTGTCCCGCTTCGATCGCGGCGATATTGGCCGCCAATGCGATCGCCTGCAGATCGGCCTGATGCGCCTGCTTCGGCATCCAGTCCGGACCGGGGAACGAACCGGCATCGCCGGCGACCCAGACGTTGGGCAGACCTTCGACCCGGCACAGTTCGTCCGCCTTGATCATGCCGCCGGCCGAGAGCGGCAGTTCGGTGTTCTCCAGCCATGCCGGGCCGGTCAGTCCCGGCATGAACAGGATCAGGTCGGCGTCGATCTCGCCGTCTTCGAGTACGACTTTACGCTCTTCGAATCGCAGGATCTTGCGGCCGAGCCGGGTGGCGATGCCGCGGCTCTTCATCTCCCGCAGCAAACCATCGACCGCGCGCTCGCCGAGCCGTGCGCCGGGGCGCGGTGCCGGGCTGAAGAACACAATCTCGAAGCCCGGGCGCTTACCTCGCTGACGCAGCAGCGTATCGATGATGAACAGGAATTCGAACATCGGCCCGCCGCGCATGGCGCCAGGTTCGTTCGGATTGGTGGCGAAGCCGACCGCGATGGTGCCGCCCTTGAGCGCGTCGAGCCGGCGTCCGATCTCTTCGCCGACCTTGATGCCTTCGCACGGGATCAGCGCGTGCTCGATGCCCGGCAATTTGCGGATGAAGCGGCCGCCGGTGGCGATGATCAGGTGATCGTTGCGGAGTTCGCCCTGGTCGGTGACGGCGATCCGGCCGCCGTCCTTCAGGCCGGTGACCGAGGCTTCGACGAAGTCGATCCGGTGCTTGTTCAGGAAGTGGTCGAGGGGCACTTTCAGCCGCTCGCCCTGACGGATGCCGGCGGGAATCCAGATCGAGCTCGGCAGGAAGTGCAATTCGCGACGCGGCGAGATCATCGTGATCTCGGCGTCGACCTTGCGCTTTCGCAACTCGCGGGCGGCGGTGAGGCCGGCGAACCCCGAACCGATGATGGTGATGTTGCGCATCCTGGCGAATCCTCGTTGGGCGCGTCGTATGCCCCCGCCGAACGATCCGTCGCATGGCAGCCGCCGGCAGTCTGTGACGATGTCACCGCCGCGGCGTCGCCGATCGGGCATCAAGCGATCGGGCATTGCGGGGCGCCGCGGCTGCCGCCAAGCTGGAGCCGCGTCCCGGTACGTCAAAAGGAGAACCGGCCATCATGGCATCCGAACACTTCAATATGTGGGAGAGCCGCTTTGCCGGTGACGACTACGTGTTCGGGACCGCCCCGAATGCGTTTCTGGCGTCGTGCCGCGAATTGCTGCCGAAGCAGGGGCGGGCGCTGGCGATCGCCGATGGCGAAGGCCGCAATGGCGTGTTTCTCGCCGAGTGCGGTTTGTCGGTGCTGTCGGTGGATTTCTCGCCGAACGCGCAGTCCAAAGCGCAGCGATTGGCGGCCACGCGCGGCGTGACCATCGAAACGCAGTGCGCCGATCTGCTGACCTGGCAATGGCCGCGCGACGTCGACGTGATCGCCGGCATCTTCTTCCAGTTCGTCGAGCCGGAGCAGCGCCCGGCGGTGTTTCAGAACATCCGTGACGCGCTGAAACCCGGCGGTCTGCTGCTGATCGAGGGGTACCGCCCGAAGCAACTCGTCTACAAGACCGGCGGCCCGAGCCGCGCGGAAAACCTCTACACCCGCGAACTGCTGGAGCAGGCGTTCGGCGATTTCGACAATCTCAGCATCCGGGAGCACGACAGCGAAATCGTCGAGGGCGCCGGTCACGCCGGACTATCGGCGCTGATCGATCTGATCGGCTGGAAGCCGAAGTAATCGGCGTTCAATCGTCCATCGCGCAGCCGTCGAACACGCGTGGTCCGCCGGTCTGGAGCCCGAGCCAGGCGTGAACGACGGCCTGATCGAAGCCGACCTCGCGGCGGTCGCCCGATTGCATCAGCGGGCGCCGGATCAGCAGCGGATCGTCGATCATCAGCCCGAGCGCCGTATCCTCGGTGAGCGCGGCGAAATCGATCGCGCCGGCTTTCACCTTCGGCGAGGACTGGTTGAACCATTCGGCCAGCGGCTTGTCGCCGAAGAACGGCCGCAGCGTGTCGCGCGTCCACGGCTCGGCCAGCAGGTTGCGAACCTCGAGTTCGTGGCCCGATGCGGTGAGCAGCGCCTTCTGCCTTGCGTTGCCGACGCAGCCGGGTTTTTCGTAGAACACGATGCTCGCCACTGTACACTCCCTCAACAGATCGTCTTGTGTTCGCGCCCGTCGCCGCTCGCTCCGCAACCCGGGGGCGCCGTCAGCCGCGGCGCGATCTCGGCCCACCAGCTCTCGATCGCCGCGCGGCTGCACGGCAGCACCGCGCCCTCGTCGCCGATGAACGCGCGCCACGCGTCGGCGCATTTCTCCGGCACGGCTGTGAGCAGCGGTCGCCCGGCGACGATCGCCTCGGCGAATTCGTTGCGCAGGCCCTTGCCGGTCGCTTCCTGCTTGGAGAATTTGTTGATCACCACCAGCGCGGTGCCGCTCGCGACCGCCCGCGTGACGGCTTGGGCGGACTCGGCGAGGCCGCCGGCGTCGAGCTTGCACGATCCTGCGCCGCTGCCGAGCGTCTGCGAAATCCCGATCGCCTCGCCGGTCATCAGGTCGATGAGCTGCATGTCGAT
>NZ_QPFS01000177.1:0-7280 GCF_010906995.1 Rhodopseudomonas sp. WA056
CGTCATTCCGGGGCGCTCGCGCAGCGAGCGAACCCGGAATCCAGCAGTTCAGAGCACCTCGGGATTCCGGGTTCGCGAGCTACGCTCGCGCCCCGGAATGACGGTGCAAGGAACTACTCGCTCGCCGCCAGCACCGTGCCCTCGACTTCGCCGAAGCCGACGCGGTAGCCGTCGCCTTGGCACCAGCCGCGCATCACCAGGCTGTCGCCGTCTTCGAGGAAGCCGCGGGTCTCGCCCCCCGGCAGCTGCACCGGCTCCGAGCCGTTCCAGCTCAATTCCAGCAGGCTGCCGAGCTGATCCTTCTCCGGGCCCGACACCGTGCCGGAGCCGAGCAGGTCGCCAACGCTCATCGCGCAGCCGCTCGAGGCGTGGTGCACGAGCTGCTGCACCGACGACCAGTACATGTATTTGAAATTGGTGGCGCTGATCCGCGCAGGCTTCGGCATCGCAGGCGTCCGCAACGCGACCTCCAGCGACATGTCGTAATTGTTGGCGCCCTTCTGCTGCAGATACGGCAGCGGCGCCGGGTCCTGAACCGGCCCAACCACGCGAAACGGCTCCAGCGCCTCGCGGGTGACGATCCACGGGCTGATCGAGGTCGCGAACGCCTTGGCCTGGAACGGCCCGAGCGGCACGTACTCCCATTGCTGGATGTCGCGCGCGCTCCAGTCGTTGAGCAAAGTGAACCCGAAGATCATTTCCTCGGCCTGCTGTTCGGTCAGCGTCGACCCCATTACTGAGGACTGCCCGACCACCACGCCGATCTCGAGTTCGAAATCGAGCCGCTTGCAAGGTCCGAAGCTCGGCAGTTCGGCCGACGGCGGTTTGAGCTGGCCTCGCGGGCGATGAATCTTCGTGCCGCTGACCACCACGGTCGAGGCGCGGCCGTTGTAGCCGATCGGGATGTGCAGCCAGTTCGGCAGCAGCGGATTGGTCTTGTCACGGAACATGGTGCCGACATTGGTGGCGTGTTCCTTCGACGAATAGAAGTCGGTGAAGCCCTCAACACGCAGCGGCAGATGCAGCTTCACCTGGCGCATCGGCAGCAGCGCCTTGGCGCGCAGCTCCGCATTTTCGCGCAACTCGGGATTATCGTGCCGCAGCAGCGCACTGATCCGCGCCCGCGTGCTGCGCCAAACGTTCGGCCCGAGCGCCATGAAGGCGTTGATCGACCCTTGCGCGAACACGCCCTCCGGCAGATCGAGCAGCTTCGCGGCCTGCAGCGCAGCCAGATCGAGCACGAACTCACCGATCGCGACACCGACACGGGGCGATGGATGATCTGCAGTCGAGAACACACCGTAAGGCAGGTTCTGGATCGGAAAGTCGGATTCCGGTTTTACATCGACGAAGGAGCACAAGCGGGGATCGTTGGGATGCATGTTCAGTCCTGGATTTCGTTAGCTTCGATGCCATCGTACTCGAACGTCGTCATGGCCGGGCTTGTCCCGGCCATCCACGCCTTCGTCGCGATCTATGCAGCAAGAGTGGATGCCCGGGACGAGCCCGGGCATGACAGGTTGATGGGTCGTACCAAAACAGCTGGATTGCTTCGTCGCTCCGCTCCTCGCAGTGACGAAGATACTACTCCGCATCCGGCTGCCGGCCCGGCTCGGCGGCGACGAAGGCGTCGATCTTCATTGCTTCGGCTTCGATCTGGCGGATGCGTTCGAATGGGGCGAGGTCGGCGTCGAAGCGGCGAGCGTTGAACACTTGCGGGACGATGCAGATGTCTGCGAGCGTCGGCCTTTGGCCGAATGCGAACGGCCCCGGCGTCTGCGCCAGCCGCGCCTCGATCGCCGCAAAGCCTTGCTCGATCCATTCCTTCGACCAGCGCGCGCTGTCGACCTCGTCGACGCCGAGTTCGCTGAGCCGCTTCAGGATGCGCAGGTTGCCGATCGGATGGATATCGCAGGCCACCGCATAGGCGATCTCGCGCACGATGGCGCGAGCCTTCGGATCTTTCGGCAGCAGCGGCGGCTCAGGGTGGGTCTCGTCGAGATACTCGATGATCGCCAGCGATTGCCCGAGGTTGAACTCGCCCTCGCTCCAATACGGCACCAGGCCGGCCGGATTGATCCAGCGGAACGCCTCAAGGTTCTGTTCGCCGTTGCGCAGGTGGACGTAGCGCTGCGCCACCACGATGTTCTTCAAGTTGAGCGCGATCCGCACCCGATACGCCGCGGAGGAGCGGAAATAGCCGTACAGCACCGCGGCGTCGTGATCCTGAGCTTTGGTCATGGCCGGTTCGGATCGAAGCGCTTTTCGAGGCCGTTCCAGCAGTCGGCGTAATCGTCCTGCAGCAGGCCGGAGCTTGCCGCATACTCAGTGACGCGCTGCGGATAGCGGGTCTCGAACATGAACGCCATCGTGCCGGTCAGCTTCACGGGCTTCAGCTCACCGTTGCTAGCATGATCGAACGCCTCGCGATCAGGGCCATGCGGCAGCATCATGTTGTGCAGCGACGCGCCGCCCGGCACGAAGCCCTGCGGCTTGGCGTCGTAGACGCCGTAGATCAGCCCCATGAACTCCGACATGATGTTCATGTGATACCATGGCGGCCGGAACGTGTTCTCGGCCACCATCCAGCGCTCGGGGAAGATCACGAAGTCGATGTTCGCGGTGCCCGGCGTCTCGGACGGCGAGGTCAGCACGGTGAAGATCGACGGATCGGGATGGTCGAAGCCAATCGCTCCGACCGGCGAATAGGTCCGCAGGTCGTATTTGTACGGCGCGTAGTTGCCGTGCCAGGCGACGACGTCGATCGGCGAATGCGGCAGCTTGGTCACGTACAGCGAACCGCCCCATTTCACATACAGTTCAGTCGGCGTGTCCTTATCCTCATAGGCAGCGACCGGCGTCAGGAAGTCGCGCGAATTGGCGAGGCAATTGGCGCCGATCGGGCCGCGCTCCGGCAGTGTGAACGCGCCGCCATAGTTTTCGCACAGGTAGCCGCGCGCCGGGCCATCGACCAACTCGACCCGAAACTTGACGCCGCGCGGGATCACGGCAATCTCCGCCGGCTCGATGCTGATGACGCCGAACTCGGTGACGAGGCGCAGGCTGCCCTGCTGCGGCACGAACATCATCTCGCCATCGGCATTGTAGAAGTGCTGATCGACCATCGACTGGGTGATCAGATAAAGATGCGTCGCCATTCCGGCTTGGGTGTTGACGTCGCCGGCCGTCGTCATGGTGCGCACGCCCTGCAGGAAAGTCAGCTTGTCCTGCGGCATCGGCGGCGGGTCCCAGCGCAGCTGCGCGATCGGCAAATCGTGCTCGAAGCACGGCGCCGAACGCCACAACCCCATATCGGCCTTGGCGAAGCGGCCGGAGTGCTTCACTGACGGGCGGATACGATACAGCCAGCTCCGCTCGTTGGCGCCGCGCGGTGCGGTGAAGGGCGATCCGGACAATTGCTCGGCGTAGAGACCATAGGCGCAGCGCTGCGGCGAATTGCGTCCGACCGGCAATGCGCCGGGCAGCGCCTCGGTCTCGAACGAATTGCCGAAGCCGGACATGTAGCCGGGCGTGATGCCTTGCGATGAGCCGCCGAGGATCTGCGGCGCGGCATTGATGTTCATGGTCGTCCTCCGATCGGTTGGCGCGGACGCGGCCGAAGCCGCGCGCGCGGTTCGGACTAACCGCCCTGCAGGGCGGCCCACATTTCGCGATCGCGCTCGGCGGTCCAGATCACCGGATCGTCGATGCCCGAGGCTTCGTCGAACGCCCGCGACACGTTGAACGGCAGGCAGTGCTCGTAGATCGCGAAGGACGCGAACTTCGGGTCCATCACCTCGCGGGCGGCGTCCCAGGTCTCCTTCAGGCTGCGGCCCTTGGCGACCGAGATCTCGGCAGCGCCGTACAGCGTGCCGACGAAATCGCGCGTCATCGCGATCGCCTCGCGCGTGGTCTCCAGCCCCTTCAGCGCGTCGCCGCGCCCGGGCGCGATCGCCTTCGGATTGAACTCGCGGATCTCGTTCAGCGTCGCCGGCCATTCGCGCAAGTAAGCGTCGCCGCAATAGCAGGCCGAGTGATACTCGACGAGGTCGCCGGTGAACATCACCTGCGCGTCCGGCACCCAGGCGACGATGTCACCCGACGTATGGCCGGCGCCGAGCTGCATCAGCCGCACCTCACGCTTGCCCAGGAAGACCGACATCTCGCCGTCGAACGCCAGCGTCGGCCAGGTCAGGCCCGGAATGCTCTCGGCATCCTGGAACAGCCGCGGAAACCGGCCGTATTCCGAATCCCAATCCTGCTGGCCGCGCTCCTCGATCAGTCGGTAGGTCTCCTGCGACGCGATGATGCCTTGCGCCTGATAGGCCGACGCGCCGAGCACGCGCACCGCATGATAGTGCGACAGCACCACGTATTTGATCGGCTTGTCGGTGACGCTGCGGACGCGCTCGATCACCTTGCCGGCCATCGCCGGCGTCGCCTGCGCGTCGAACACCAGACAGCCATCGTCGCCGACGATCACCGCCGAATTCGGATCACCCTCCGCCGTGAATGCGTACAGATCGGGACCAATCTCGGAGAACGTCACATTCTTCTCGGCGAGGTCGGTGGTGGAGGCAAAGCCTTTGGCCATGTGAGGTCCTTACTCTGTTTCTAGTTGGTCATTCCGGGGCGCTCGCGCAGCGAGCGAACCCGGAATCCCGAGCTGTTCTGCGACCGCCGCTTCGCACTATCACTTCGAGATTCCGGGTTCGCGCCTCGCGGCGCGCCCCGGAATGACGAACCTTGGGGCGAGGCGCCTGCGCCGCGCGGTTTCGTTGACGCCGCTCACTCCGGTTGCCCCTCCACCACGCTCCGCTTCGCCAGCGCTGTCGCCTCGCGAAGCAGATCGAGATCGCCGATGTGGTTGGCGAGGATCAGCACCAGCGCCGCGTCGAGCGCCGCGCTCTGTTCGTCGCTGAGGCCGCGATGCGTCTCGACGATCAGCCGGTAGGCAGCATCGGGATCGGCGAAATTGCTTCTGGTCAACAGCACGGCGCTCATGACGCGCCCCTCCCGCTTGCCCGCGCCAGCGCCGCATCGATTGCATCTGTCGTCGGGTGCCTGAACCGCGCGGCGACGTAGCCGTCGGGGCGCAGCAGATAGGCCGAGCCCGGCGCCGCATCGTAGCGCTGCGCGAAGGCGCCCTGCTGGTCGCGCAGCGGCGCGTCGTCGCCGATGCGCAGACTTGCGACTCCGGCGGGCAGCGGCGCGCGCACGCCGTTGGCGCTTTCGATCAGGACGAAGTTACGGCCCGCCTGTGTGAACGCATCGGTGAGAAACCGCGGCTCACCTTCGGCGGAACACAGCGGCGCATCGATCAGCGCGGCGCCTGGGCGTGGACCGGCAGCCCAGCCATCGACATCCGGCGTGGACAGGGGGCTGTCGTACACCGAAGGCGTCGACAGCCGGCCGGCATTGACCATCCGCTTGGCGAATTCGACATCGTGCGCCAGCGCCAGCACCGCGTCGCGCAGCCGGCGTTCCTGCTTGGAATGGGGCGCGATGAAATCGGTCGAACGGGTGGAGTGACGGATGTTGTCGTCGGCCGCCTGGCTGCGCTCGATATCGTAGCTGTCGAGCAGGCTCGCCGGCGCCTGCCCGCGCAACACCAGATCGAGCTTCCAGGCGAGGTTCTCGCCGTCCTCCAGACCCGAATTCGCGCCGCGCGCGCCGAACGGCGACACCTGATGCGCAGAGTCGCCGGCGAAGATCACCCGCTCGTGCAGAAAGCGTTGCATCCGCCGGCACTGGAACTTGTAGATCGAGATCCACTCGAAGCTGAAATCGCCGTGGCCGAGCATCCGCTCGATCCGGGGCCGTACCCGCTCCGGCTGGCGCTCGACCGCGGCATCGGCCTCGGGGCCGATCTGCAGGTCGATCCGCCAGACATCGTCGGGCTGGCGATGCAGCAATGCCGATTGGCCGGAGTGGAACGGCGGGTCGAACCAGAACCAGCGCTCGGTCGGAAACTCCGCCGTCATCTTCACGTCGGCGATCAGGAACTGATCCTCGAACACCTCGCCGGCGAACTCGGCGCCGACCATGCCGCGCAGCGCCGAGCGGGCGCCGTCGCAGGCGACCACATAGTCGGCCGCCAGCCGATACGGCCCATCCGGTGTCTCGATCGTCAGCTCGGCATGATCGTTGTGCTGGGCGAGCGCCGTCACCTTGTTGCGCCAGCGCAGGTCGATTCCCGGCAGTTGCTGCACCCGGCCGACCAGGAACGCCTCGGCGTAGTATTGCTGCAGATTGATGAAGGCCGGCATCTTGTGGCCGGTCTCCGGCAGCAGGTCGAAGCGGTACACCATCTCGTCGCGGCGAAAGATCTTGCCGACCTGCCAGACGACGCCCTTCTCGACCATCTGCGTGCCGACGCCGAGCCGGTCCCAGACTTCAAGCGCGCGCTTGGAGAAGCAGATCGCGCGCGAGCCTTCGCCGATCCGATCGGCATCGTCGAGCAGCACGACGTTTTGGCCGCGCTGCGCCAGATCGATCGCCAGCGACAGCCCGACCGGACCGGCGCCGACCACCACGACCGGATGGCGCGCGGGTTCCTGACGATCCTGATCCGCGTGCCGGCGATAGCCGAACTGGAAATGCTCCTGATGGGCCATCGGCCTCAGCCCTGCCGACCCGTCCCGTGCAAAGCGCTGGTCAAGGCGTCCTCCTGCGTGATAGTTTCATTTGCAACTATCTAAGCCGCGATCGTCGCGCCGCGCAACCCGGCCCCGGAGAAATTTTTGCCGAAGCTCGATTTGTTCTCGTTCGTGCCGTTCCAGCTCAACCGGCTGGCCGCGGAAGTCAGCGCCGCGTTGTCGGAGGAGTATCAGCAGCGCTACGGGCTGGATATTCCGGGCTGGCGCATTCTCGCCACGCTCGGCTTCCGCAACGACGCCTGCACGGCGCAGTTCATTGCGCAGTGCACACGCACGCACAAATCGACCATCAGCCGGGCAGTGACCGGCCTGCTCGAGCGCGAACTGATCGAACGGGTCGAGAACGAGGACGATCGCCGCGAGTTTCGGCTGCGGCTCACCAAGAAGGGCCGCGCGCTGTATCACGAGCTGGTGCCGCGGCTGAAGCGCAAGGAACAGGAGATCCTGTCCTGCCTGACGGAGCGGGAGCGGGAGCAACTGGCCGCCGCCCTCGGCAAGATCGAGCGACATCTGAACCTGATCCAGGCCAGCCACGACCATTCCGAGACGGCGCCGGCTTCCATCAGGTAGTCGGTCGTTCGGCGCCGCGTCGCGAGCCGGAAACTCGGGACTGCTGCCACG
>NZ_QPFS01000178.1:0-7072 GCF_010906995.1 Rhodopseudomonas sp. WA056
CGGTGACCCTCGGCCTCCCGGGCCACGTGGCTGCGAACCACGCGACGCAGGACGCCGCCCCTCTCCCCGCCTCAAGACGCCTCCGGAGGCGCCCCTCGATGGGAGAGGTGATGTGTATTTATTCCTAATCGACATGCTTGTCAACGTTGATTTTTGCCGCTTGGCGGCGGGCGCACTTCCACTGCGCGTTTCGAGCGAGCGTAACCCGCCGGGCGGCGGTTGAGTTTGCGTCGAAGTGGCGGCGGATTACGCTTCGCCAATCCGCCCTACGGGCCTTCCAAAATGTAGTTCCGACACAACGCGAGAGCGTCGCAGAGGGCGACACCATTTTCAGCCGAGCGCCGGCGTATTGACACTGTGGATACAGAGCGCGATAGTCTGCCCATGGCAAAGACGCGTGTCTCAACCGCAAAATCTGCTCGGCGTTCCGCTGCGGCCGCAGCGCGCGGCGCTGCGTCCGACGCCAAGGGCAGCATCAATCTGCGGATCGAGACCGGCACTCGTCAACTGATCGACGACGCGGCGGCGGTGCTGGGCAAGACGCGCACGGAATTCATGGTGGAGAGCGCCCGTCGGCAGGCGGTCGATGTGTTGCTCGATCAGCGCTTATTCACGCTCGATCCCGAACGCTATGACGCCTTCATGCAGGCGCTCGACAATCCGCCCGCGCCGGGGCCGAAGCTCAAGGCGTTGCTGCGTCGGGTCCCGGCATGGCAGACATAGACGACGCGCCAAACCCGCCACGCTCCCGTCTGTCGGCTCCTGTTCCACTGACGATGGCACATGATCTGTCGGCGTTCGATTGCGGTGAGCCGGTGTTGAACGACTGGCTGCGCCAGCGGGCACTCAAGAACGAGAGCCGCTTCTCGCGCACCTACGTGGTGTGCGAGGGCAATCAGGTCGTCGGCTATTTCTGCGTTTCAGCGGGCGCGGTCGAGCGCGCCGCAGCGCCGGGCAAGGTCCGCCGCAACGCGCCCGACACAATCCCGGTGTCGGTGATCGGACGGCTGGCCGTCAGCCGCTCCCATGCCGGAAGGGGGCTCGGCGCCGACCTGCTTTCGGACGCGCTGCGCCGGATCGCGCTGGCATCGCAGAGCATCGGCATCGGCGCGGTTCTGGTTCACGCCAAGGACGATGCGGCCAAACGCTTCTATCTGCGCTGCGCCGAATTCATCGAATATCCCGAAGACAGCCGGACGCTGTTCCTGCCGATCGAAACGGTGGTCGCGGCCTTGAGTGAGTAGTGAGTAGCCCGCGTGAGCGCAGCGATACGCGGGGGTGAACGAGCCTGAGAGTCCCGGGTATCGCTTCGCTCACCCAGGCTACGCTTGCTGCTGCGCCGTGACGCAGCCCGTGAGCCGGCCGAGACCGATCCCCGCGACGACACGATACGTCACGCGCATGCGATGCTCGCCCTGCGCGCTCTGGCGCAGATGGTGAGTCGCAAGGAAAATAGTTATCGAGGCGGAACTGCTTCAGCTTTGCGCGATCATCAGACGGATGGCGTCCCGCGACTGAGCGAAGCGTCATCGGCCATTTTTCAGATAGGATGATTCGATGACCCCCGCCGAACTTTCCGAGATCTACCGCGGCTACATCGCCTGCCTGAACCGGCAGGATTGGCCGAAGCTGGACCAATTCGTCGACGAGGATGTGACCTACAACGGCGAGCGGGTCGGGCTGACCGGCTATCGCGATCTGCTGCAGCGGGATTTTCGCGCGATCCCCGACCTTCACTTCGACATCCAATGGCTGGTGTCCGAACCGCCGCGGGTCGCGAGCCGGCTGTGGTTCGACTGCACCCCATCGGGCGAGCTGTTCGGCCTTGCCGTCAATGGCAGACGAGTCCGCTTCCCCGAAAACGTGTTCTACGCGTTTTCCGATCGCCGCATCGCGGAAGTCTGGTCGATCATCGACAAAGCCGCCGTCGCATCGCAGCTCCCATCCAAACCGTAGAGCCGGAGGGCGGATCAGCGCGGAAGGGCACGTAACGCCGGTGTGTGACCGCCGAAGGCGTAAACCGCCGCGCGGCGGCTGGGCTTGCCTAGCGACGGATTGCGATTCGCTAATCTGCCCTACGAGCTTGGATCTGGCGACGGCTTCGACCGGACTGCAATGGGGGCAGCGGCGAAGTAGTGGCTTAAGCTTGTTCGAATCGAAAAGTTGTGTTTCACCATACTGCTCGCTCTGGGTGAATTTTCTGGCTGCAGACGGTTGGATTTGGAGACGAATAATGAAGATACCCGATGTTGCGAATCGTTTACGTGAGATTTCTGGACAGATACAGAGCGTTCGTCCGACCGAAGCCGCAGAGCTTCTGGAGCTGGCCGATGAGCTTCGCAGACGATCGCCCACGGCGCCTCGATCTCCTGCCACGAGTACACCCATGACTCCTGAACTTGCAGAGGAGATCAGAGAATTTGCGGAGGCGAATCCTGGAACATCTCAGCAAGACATAGCCGTCGTCTTCAACGTGAACCACGGTCGTGTAAGTGAGGTGTTGAGAGGGAAGCGATCTTAGCGCTTTGCCGACATTCCTCTATCGACGAATCGTGGTGTAATCATAGGGGCTGATCAGAATCATATTCTTCTGTTGGAGCCTATGCAGAATACCTCTCATGCAGTGATGTCTCAGAGAGTGGAGGCCAAGGACAGTCCTGATGACTTCCCTACGCCACCTTGGGCAACGCGTGGTCTTATCGAATACGTCCTTCAAGATAAGGAATCGTTGAACGCAATGACGTGCTGGGAGCCAGCCTGTGGGGCTGGACACATGTCAAAAGTTCTTAAGGAGTATTTTCATCAGGTAAGATCTTCTGATGCCTACGATTATGGTGGCTACGGTGAGATCTTCGATTTTGTCGCCAATACTAGCGAGCCTAATTCGGTGGATTGGGTAATTACAAATCCGCCGTTTCGCTTTGCAGAAGAGTTTGTCTTGAAGGCGCTCAGCGTAGCGAGGATTGGGGTCGCAATTTTGGCCCGAAGCGTGTTCCTGGAGAGTGTGGGGCGGTATAATTCAATATTCGTATCTTCCCCACCTACGAAATTTGCGCAGTTTTCCGAGCGGGTACCGATGGTGAGGGGGAGACTGGACAAGAAGGCATCCACAGCAACGGGATATGCTTGGCTTGTTTGGGAAAGGACCGCGGCCGGCTCGCCTCAGTTGATGTGGGTTCCGCCTTGCAGAAGGTTCCTCGAGCGTCCTGAAGACTACAGCGTTCCACTAAATGATGAGTTGGCCTTCACTCATAGATCTCGCTGGAACGGTGCTTGAGATGAGATGATGACGCTAATCCACCGGATTGCAAAATTGTCCTTTTTGGTTCGCAGCAGCGCAATATCCCGTGTCCACGCAACCGAAATGGCCGGGCTTTCGCCCGGCCGCTTCGTTTCCGATGGATGCCCGGGTCGAGCCCGGGCATGACGTTCGTGGGGTGGAGCGCCCGCTGCCTTACGACAGCGCCTTGTTGCTCTCTTTCACCTTGTCGGCGTCGAGGTACACGCTCGATCCCATCTCTTTGAACTTGGCGCTCATCTGCGCCATGCCGTCTTCGATGGTGCCGGAGATGGTCATGCCGGCGTGGCCGACCGGGTAAAGGGCGGCTTTCTCGTTGTCGCCCAATCCCGCCGCGTAGTCTCGCACATCCTGCGTGATCTTCATCGAGCAGAATTTCGGGCCGCACATCGAGCAGAAATGCGCGACCTTGTGGGCGTCCTTCGGCAGGGTCTCGTCGTGGAAGGCTTGCGCCGTATCCGGATCGAGGCCGAGGTTGAACTGATCCTGCCAGCGGAATTCGAACCGGGCGCGGGACAGCGCGTCGTCGCGCAGTTGCGCGGCGGGATGGCCCTTGGCCAGATCAGCGGCGTGGGCGGCGATCTTGTAGGTGATGACGCCGGTCTTGACGTCGTTGCGGTCGGGGAGGCCGAGATGCTCCTTCGGCGTGACGTAGCACAGCATCGCGCAGCCGAACCAGCCGATCATCGCGGCGCCGATGCCGCTGGTGATGTGATCATAGCCCGGCGCGATGTCGGTGGTCAGCGGCCCGAGGGTGTAGAACGGCGCCTCGCCGCACTCCTTGAGCTGCTTGTCCATGTTGATCTTGATCTTGTGCATCGGCACGTGGCCGGGGCCTTCGATCATCACCTGGCAGCCCTTGTCCCAGGCGATCTTGGTGAGCTCGCCGAGCGTCTCCAGTTCGGCGAACTGGGCGCGGTCGTTGGCGTCGGCGATCGAGCCCGGCCGCAGGCCGTCGCCGAGCGAGAATGACACGTCGTACTTGCGCATCAGGTCGCAGATCTCGTCGAAATGCGTGTAGAGGAAGCTCTCCTTGTGATGCGCCAGGCACCACTTCGCCATGATCGAGCCGCCGCGCGACACGATGCCGGTGACGCGGCTGGCGGTGAGGTGGATGTATTGCAGCCGCACGCCGGCGTGGATGGTGAAGTAATCGACGCCCTGTTCGGCCTGCTCGATCAGCGTGTCCTTGTACAGCTCCCAGGTCAGCTTGGTCGGATCGCCTTCGCACTTCTCCAGTGCCTGATAGATCGGCACGGTTCCAATGGGGACGGGCGAGTTGCGCAGAATCCATTCGCGGGTGGTGTGGATGTTGCGGCCCGTGGAGAGGTCCATCACCGTGTCGGCGCCCCAGCGGATCGCCCACACCATCTTGTCGACTTCTTCCTCGACAGACGAGGTCACCGCCGAGTTGCCGATATTGGCGTTGATCTTGGTGAGGAAGTTGCGGCCGATGATCATCGGCTCGAGTTCGCCGTGATTGATATTGGCCGGGATGATCGCGCGTCCACGCGCAATTTCATCGCGGACGAATTCCGGGGTGATGAACGCCGGCACCGCGGCGCCGAACGATTCGCCATCGGCGAGCGCCGCTTCGGCGCGTTCGAGTTGCTGCTTGCGGCCGAGATTTTCGCGCTCGGCGACGTAGATCATCTCCTTGGTGATGATGCCGCGGCGGGCGAATTCGTATTGGGTGATCATTGGTGGATGGTCCGCACCCCGCGCAAACGCTGCCGGTGTGGCTCCCCCCACCCCCGACCCCTCCCCGCGAGGGGGAGGGGAGTCGAGACCGCGCAGCGGCTGATGGTGCGCGGTGAAAGCCTTGGCGGCATGGGCGGCGCCGACATTGCCGTTGTCTTCCGGCTTGATGTCGCGGCCTTCATACTGCTCGACGCCGCCACGCTCCTTGACCCACTCGGTGCGCGGGCGCGGCAGGCCCTTGTTGACGTCGATGATCACGTTCGGATCGGTATAGGGGCCGGAGGTGTCGTACACCGGCAGGTTCGGCTCGCCTGCGCCTTCGCTCAGGATGATCTCGCGCAGCGGCACGCGCAGATCCGGCGCGGCGGTCGGGTTCGCGTAGATCTTGCGCGAGGAGGGCAGGGCGCCGGTGGTGACGGCCGCGCGGGTGGTCTCGGGATTGGAGCGGATATTCATGCCATCCTCCTTGTTGTTTCGTTCTGCTTATCGGGGCGCCGTCATCCTGAGGTGCGCGCACCTGCGCGCCTCGAAGGATGACTGCAACGAACTCAGTGCCTCCGCCGTCGCCCTTCGAGGCGAGCCGAAGACGGCTCGCATCTCAGGGTGACGGCGACATCCTTTGTGCCGCGGCTCACGCCTTCTCAGCGACGAAATCGAGCCAGGCGCGGACGCGGGCGTCTGGATCGGGGTTTTGCGTCACGTCACTGACCACCGCGATCGAGTCGGCGCCGGCGGCGAAGATCTCTTCGGCCTGCTCCAGCTTGATGCCGCCGATCGCGACCAGCGGGATGTTGCCGACGCGCTTCTTCCATTCGGTGATCTTCGGAATGCCCTGCGGGGCGAACCGCATCGATTTCAGCGTGGTCGGGAAGATCGGGCCGAGCGCGATGTAGTCCGGCTCGGCGGCGAGCGCGGTTTCGAGTTCGGCGTCGTCGTGGGTGGAGAGGCCGAGCGTCAGCCCGGCGCTGCGGATCTCGGCGAGGTCCGCCTCGGCGAGGTCTTCCTGGCCGAGATGCAGATGCTGGGCGCCGGCGACGATCGCGGCGCGCCAGTAGTCGTTGATGATCAGCTTGACGCTGGTGTCCTTCACCGCCGCGAGTGCGTCGGTGACGAGCTGCAGCGCGGCGCCGTCGTCGAGGTCCTTGGCGCGGAGCTGCACGGTGCCGACGCCGAGCGCGGCGAGGCGTTTGACCCACGCGATGCTGTCGACGACGGGATAGAAACGGTCAGGATACGGCATGCCAGAACGGAGTCCCGATCACAGGGGTGGAGGGCGAAGCGAAATCGCGGGCGCCCATCAACCCCGCTTCGTAACCGGTGCGGCCGGCTTCGACCGCGAGCTTGAAGCCGCGCGCCATCGCCACCGGGTCTTCGGCCTTGGCGATCGCGGTGTTGAGCAGCACGGCGTCGTAGCCGAGCTCCATCGCTTCGGCCGCATGGCTCGGCGCGCCGAGGCCGGCGTCGACCACCAGCGTGATATCAGGCAGGCGATCGCGCAGCAGTTTCAGCGCGTCGCGATTGGTGATGCCGCGCGCGCTGCCGATCGGCGCCGCCCACGGCATGATCACCCGGCAGCCGGCATCGACCAGCCGCATCGCCACCGACAGGTCCTCGGTGCAATAGGGAAACACCTCGAAGCCATCCTTGATCAGGATCGAAGCAGCTTCGATCAGGCCGACCACGTCCGGCTGCAGCGTGTCGTTATCGGCGATCACTTCGAGCTTGATCCAGCTCGTGCCGAACAATTCGCGCGCCAGCTTGGCGGTGGTCACCGCGTCGCGCACGCCGCGGCAGCCGGCGGTGTTCGGCAGCACGGTGACGCCGAGTTCGCGGATCAGCGACCAGAACTGATCGCCGGCCTTGCCGCCCGCCGTCTCGCGCCGCAGCGACACCGTGACGATCTCGGCGCCCGACTCGCGGATCGAGTCCTGCATGATCGCCGGCGACGGATACAGCGCGCTGCCGATCAGCAGCCGGGAGCCGAATTCGCGGTCGTAGAATTTCACCATGACGCATCTCCAGTGCCGCGGCGCGCTCCCTCTCCCCGCGTGCGGGGAGAGGGCTGGGGTGAGG
>NZ_QPFS01000179.1:0-7039 GCF_010906995.1 Rhodopseudomonas sp. WA056
GGTTTCGAGCGCGCGTCGCGCCCGCATGCTCTCGTCCATGGCGGATTCGAACACGCGATAGCCGGCGTAGCGCTCCTGCTTGGCGCGGTGCAGCGCCAGATCGGCGTTCTTCGACACGGCGTCGACGTCGAGGTCGTCGTCGGTCAGCAGCGCGATGCCGACGAACGCGCTGACATTGATGAGCTGACCTTCGAGCAGATACGGCCGACCGAGCAGATCGACCAGGCGTTTGGCCAGCATCACCGCGGCTCCGGGCTGATCGCGCCCGGTCTGGATCACGCCGAATTCGTCGGCCTCGAGCCGGGCGAGCACGTCGCTCGGCGTCAGCGCCGAGCTGATGCGTTTGGCGACCAAGCAGAGCAGCGCATCACCGATGGTTCGCCCGAGCGTGTCGTTGATCGCCTTGAAGCGATCGAGATCGACCGTCAGCACCGCGGCATCGCGGCGGATATCGAGAGGCTGCGCCAGCAGATCGCCGAGACGTTCGCGGAACACCAGTCGGTTCGGGAGTTGGGTCAGACGATCGGTGCGCACAAGCTCGGCGCCGACGATACCCTGGCGCAGACGCTCGCTGATGTCGGCGGCGCTGATCAGCCAGCCGCCCGGAAATGCCGTGATGTCGATCCAGTAGATCCGTTCGTCCGGGAAAATGATCGGGCGCGACGCCTTGCCGCCCTCGCGGTTGGGATCGAAACCGAACCGCAACAGGAGCTGTTCGCGGGGAATCGCGCCGAACGCCAGGTCGAACATCGGATTGGTCAGCGCGATCTCACCGTCCGGCGAGATCAGCGCCAGCCCGATGTCGATCGCCATGAACGCCGACAGCGTCAACTGCGCGGTGCGCTGCGACGGATCGTGACCCACCGGCCCCCCCGGAGCGCTCCCGCTCACCTGTGGCTCCAGCAGATCGACCGTCCGAATGACTGAGACTACCCCCATAACCGTGAACAAGACGCCGGGAGTATTGCCAAATGCATAATTACCACCAGACCGCCGCAGCGACGGTAAATCGCTGGTTAGTTGAATGGCAGGCGTTTGAGACGAAAGTCGAACGTATTTCCACCAAGCACGGCGCCTGATGCGTATTCTGCTAAGGCCTTTCCGATCAGGACTTCCGCAAAGATGCGCGTCGCGTCTGACCCGCCGCGCCAATGCTGCTGCCCTGCATGCTGCGGGCCAGCGAAGCGTTTTAATCTCGCGTCTGATCCGCCGCTCAGGCGATTGCGAATCTGCTCTGGGAACGAACGCGGATGCTGGACGAGTTTCCTCCCGCCGGCCACGCCACCGCTCTGACGAGCTTACGAGCGCTATCTTTCACAGGGTGGATGAAGCCAAGGATGAAGTCGTCATCCTCAGCGTCAGACGCATAGCAGGACGCGATCCCACGCGCTCCGAATGAGAGCGCGTGCCGCAGGCCGGGACTTACTCCGCCGCCGGCACCATCTGGGCGGCGCCGGGCTTCGGCGTCGCCCCGTAACGCTGCTCGATGTAGTCGATCACCAGCGCCTTGAAGTCGGACGCGATGGTGTCGCCGCGCAGGGTGCGGAATTTCTGGCCGTCGACGAACACCGGGGCGGCCGGCGACTCGCCGGTGCCGGGCAGCGAGATACCGATATTGGCGTGCTTGCTTTCGCCCGGGCCGTTGACGATGCAGCCCATCACCGCGACGTTCAGGTTCTCGACACCCGGATAGCGGCTGCGCCACTCCGGCATCTCGTCGCGGATGAAGTCCTGGATCGAGCGCGCCAACTCCTGGAAGGTCGTGGAGGTGGTGCGACCGCAGCCGGGGCAGGCCGCGACCAGCGGCACGAAGGTGCGGAAGCCCATGGTCTGCAGCAGTTCCTGCGCGACCTGGACCTCACGGGTGCGATCACCGCCCGGCTCGGGGGTCAGCGAAATCCGGATGGTGTCGCCGATGCCCTGCTGCAGCAGGATGCCGAGCGCCGCGGACGACGCCACGATGCCCTTGCTGCCCATGCCGGCTTCGGTGAGGCCGAGATGGATCGCGTAGTCGGAGCGCGAGGCCAGATCCTGGTACACGGCGATCAGGTCCTGCACCGCCGAGACCTTGGCGGACAGGATCATCTTGTTCTTGGGCAAGCCGATCTCTTCGGCGCGCGCCGCCGACAGCAGTGCCGACTGCACCATCGCCTCTCGGGTGACGGCGCGGACGTCGCGCGGATTGGCCGACGCGGCGTTCTCGTCCATCAGCTTGGTCAGCAGCTCCTGGTCGAGCGAGCCCCAATTGGCGCCGATGCGGACCGCCTTGTTGTTCCGAATCGCGATCTCAACGATGTCGGCGAATTGCGTGTCACGCTTGTTCTTGAAGCCGACATTGCCCGGATTGATCCGGTACTTGTCGAGCGCCTCGGCGCAGGCCGGGTACTCGGCGAGCAGCTTGTGGCCGATGTAGTGGAAGTCGCCGATGATCGGCGTGGTCAGGCCGAGCTTGCGGATGCCGTCGCGGATGTGCGGGACGGCGGCGGCCGCCTCCTCGCGGTCGACGGTGATCCGGACCATCTCCGAACCGGCGCGGGCCAGCGCGGCGATCTGCTTGATGGTGCCCTCGACATCCGCGGTGTCGGTATTGGTCATCGACTGGACGACGATCGGGGCGCCACCGCCGACGGCCACGTCGCCGACCATGACCTGGGTGGTTTGGTGCCGCGGCGCGGGGCCTGCGACGTCGTCCTGCAGCGGATTTTCGAGCTTGTTCATGGCGGTCCGAATATCAGGTTTTTGTGACATTCAGCAATGGATCGTTGGGTGCAGGAACCGGAGCCGGCCGGTTGACGAGATAAAGGCCGGCGATCACCAGCACCGCCGCGGCGCCGAATGCCGGGGTCAGCGGGTCGTGCATGATCAGATAGCCGGCCGCCACCCCGAATAAAGGGGTAATGAACGTGAAAGCCGACAATTTGCTGGCCGAATAGGTCTTCACCAGACCAAACCACAGCAGGAACGTCAGGCCGACCACCCAGATGGTCTGATAGGCCATCAGCCCGAGCGACAACGGAGACGGCATTTTGGTGATGGTCTCGCCGGACAGGGCGGCCGCGGCGGCCAGGATCGGAACCGAAACCGCCACCTGATAGGCCAACCCCTTCTCGGCCGGGGCACGCTGCAGCCGGGTCGACTTGACGATCAGGGTGGTGGCGGCCCACAGCGCTCCCCCGCCGACCAGCATCAGATCGCCGACCAGGACGCTGGTGTCGACATCGGCCTGGGGCACCCCGATCGCCAGCGCCACCCCGGCGAAACTCAGCCCCAGCCCGGCCCATTGCAGCCTGCGCAGCCGCTCACCGAGCAACCGGTACGAGCCGAGCGCGACAAAGAATGGCGCGGTGTACAGGAACACAACCGCCCGGGACGCAGTGGTTAGGGTGAGGCCGCGATAGATCAGCACGAATTCGAGCCCGAACAGCACACCGGCCGACAGCCCGGCCCATAGCGTGCCGTCGCGCTGGAACAGCTTGACCCGGCGTGATCTGGCGATGATCAGGATGACGATCAGCGCGCCGGCCGAGCGGATCGCCGCCTGCAGGAACGGCGGGATGTCCGGCAGCACCAGCTTCACCGCGATCTGGTTGAAGCCCCACGACAGACAGCACAGCAGCATCAGCGCGATCGCGCCGGCGCTCAGCGGACGCCCCATGGTGCCGCTCACCGCGGCCGTCGCGACGACTGATTCGGCGGGTTGGAACTGCCCGGCGCACGCGGGCGGAACGGCAGACTCGACATTGATGCCTCCGGCTTTTCGCCGTGTTGTGGCGGGCGCTGGCGCGCCTCGCTCCTCCCATCCTTCAAGGCGTAAACCGCGTCAGGCGGGTTGGCAATGCCCGCACACGCCGGTGATCTCGACCACCGACATCTTCGGCGTGAAGCCGGTTTGACGCGCCGCCTCGTTGAGGATTTCCGTCACTTCCGACGCCGACACTTCCCCGACCGATCCGCAGCACTCGCAGATCAGGAACGCCACCGTTGCGGTGTCGCTGTGGTCGTGGCCGCAGGCGAGGAATGCGTTACGGCTCTCGATCCGGTGCACCAACCCGTTCTGCATCAGGAAATCCAGAGCCCGATACACCGTGATCGGTGCCGGCCGCGGCATCACCCGGGCCAGCTCCTCGATCACCTCATAGGCGCCGAGCGGCCGGTGGCTGGACAGCAACGCCTGCAGCACATTGCGCCGGATCGGAGTCAGATTCTGCGAACGGCCGGCGCAGACCCGCTCGGCATGCGCAATTCCTTCGGCAGTGCAGCGGTCGTGGTCGTGACCCGGCGCAGGGAATGTCGGCTTCAGTGCGGTCATCCGGTCAATCGTCACCTGTGAGGAGCAGACCCTATGAGGCCGGCCTGCTTGTGCGAACCGCCACTCTACTACGCCGGGTCGGTCAAGTCTTGCGGGCGGCTTTGGATTTGCGAGGCATGCGCATTTTGGATCGGTCGCATGCAGTTCCCGTAGCTTGCATAATAATAAGCTAGCTTATCTTATCCTCTGCTTAGGAGACGCCCATGACCTCCGGTCAGCCGGACCAGGACTTCATCTTCGTGTTCGCCGAGGTGCAGCGGCTGATCCGAGCTTATGCCGATCGGCAGGCGGCGCGGCACGGCATCACCCGCGCCCAATGGGCCGTGCTCGCCAAGGTGGAGCGCGCCGAAGGGCTGAAGCAATCCGAACTCGCCGAGATGATGGAGCTACAGCCGATCACCCTGACCCGGCTCATCGACAAGCTGTGCGACCGCGGCTGGCTCGAACGCCGCAACGACGACACCGATCGCCGCTGCAAGCGCCTTCATTTGCGCGAAGCGGCGCGGCCGCTGCTCGCCGAACTCGCCGGCCTGCGCGCTGAGCTCACCGCCACCGCGCTCGCCGGGCTCGCTCCGGACGACGCGCAGCGCCTGGTGGGGCAGATGCAGACCATCAAGGAAAATCTGCGCGGCGCCATCCAGCACAATTGCCACCGCGAACAATAACAAACGGGAGGAACGCTATGGCTGAACCGGCCCTGAAATTCCCAACCGAACAGAAGGATGCATCGCCCGGTCCGGCCCTCGCTGCCGCTGGCGGACCGCGCGGCCTCGGAGCGAGACTGCGCCGTTATCGCCGGCCGCTGCTGCTGGTCGTGCTGCCGCTGGTGGCGCTGATCGGCGGCATCACGTTCTATCTGGAGGGCGGCCGCTACGTTACCACCGACGACGCCTATGTGGGCGCCCAGAAGGTGCTGATCACACCGGACGTCGCCGGCAAGATCATCGAGGTGACGGTGAAGGAAGGCCAGCATGTCGAGCCCGGCGACGAGCTGTTCCAGATCGATCCGGTGCCGTTCCGTCTCATGGTGGCCCAGGCCCAGGCCAAGCTCGCCGACGCCAAGACCAGCCACGCCAATCTGGTGGCCAACGTCAAGCTGTACGGCCAGACCGTCGAGCTGGTGAACGCCGGTATCGCGCTGAAGCAGCGCGACGTCGAACGCAAGACCTCGCTGGTGCAGAGCCGCGCCGGCTCACAGCTCGACCTCGACAACTCCACCGCCGCGCTGGTGACGGCGCAGGCGCAGTTGCAACTCGTCAAACAGCAACAGTCCACCGCGCTCAATCAACTGCTCGGCGATCCCGAACTGCCGCTGGAGAAGTTTCCCGCCTACGCCCAGGCCAAGGCGGCGCTCGAAGACGCTGAACGCAACCTGCGACTGGCCACGGTGCGGGCGCCGATGCGCGGCACCGCCGCCCAGGTCGACAACATTCAGCTCGGCCGCTTCGTCGCCGCCGGCACGCCGGTATTCAGCGTCATCGACACCTCGCAGCCCTGGGTCGACGCCAATCCGAAGGAAAGCGATTTCACCTATGTGGCAGTGGGGCAGACCGTGACGCTGGACGTCGATGCCTTCCCGGATCATGCCTTCAAGGGCCGGGTGACGTCGTTGTCGCCGGGCACCGGCGCGCAATTCGCGGTGCTGCCGCCGCAGAACGCCACCGGCAATTTCGTCAAGGTGGTGCAGCGCGTGCCGCTGCGGATCGCGTTCGACGAAACCGACGCGATGGTGCGCCGGTTGAAGGCGGGCATGAGCGTGAACGTGTCGATCGACACCAATCACCGGCGTTCGCTGGCAGGCCTGCTCGGCTTCGGCCCAGCCAAGGCCGCGCAGGCCGACAACGACGCGCACGAGGCCAAGTAAGCGATGTCGAGCGCCCCCCGTTCGTCCGCGGTCCCCGGCTTTCGCCGGAACATGGTGACGATCTGCGCCATGACCGCGACGATCATGCAGGCGCTCGACACCACGATCGCCAACGTCGCGCTGCCCTATATGCAGGGCTCGCTGTCGGCGTCGCAGGACCAGATCAACTGGGTGCTGACGTCCTATATCGTGGCCGCCGCGATCATGACGGCACCGGTCGGCTGGATCGCCAACCGGTTCGGGCGCAAGCGCATCTTCATCATCTGCGCGGCCGGCTTCACCGTCGCATCGGTGATGTGCGGCCTTGCCCAGGACATCACCCAAATGGTGGCGTTCCGACTGCTGCAGGGCGTGTTCGGCGCCGCGCTGGTGCCGCTGTCGCAGGCGGTGATGCTCGACAGCTACGCGCTGCACGAGCGCGCCAAGGCGATGTCGATCTGGGGCATGGGCGTGATGATGGGACCGATCATGGGCCCGTCGCTCGGCGCCTGGCTGACCGAAACCTACTCCTGGCACTGGGTGTTCTTCGTCAATTTGCCGTTCGGCGCCATCACGGTGCTTGGCCTGGCGATGTTCATGGAAGAGACCGACAAGGACCAGAAACTCAAATTCGACTGGTTCGGCTTCGCAGCGCTCGCGGTCGGTATCGGCGCGATGCAGCTCGCGCTCGACCGCGGCGAACAGCTCGACTGGTTCAATTCGCCGGAGATCGTCATCGAGTCGATCGTCTCGGTGGTCGGGTTCTACTACTTCTTCGCGCACTCTTTCACCACCGAACGTCCGTTCATCCAGTTCGCGATCTTCAAGGACCGCAACTTCATCGGCGGCGTGATCTTCATGACGGTGATGGGGCTGGTGCTGTTCTC
>NZ_QPFS01000017.1:0-53007 GCF_010906995.1 Rhodopseudomonas sp. WA056
GCTTCAGCGCGCCGTAAGCGGTGATGCCCGAGCACATCAGCGTCGCGGCGACGTTGGTCGGCAGCGGATCGTAGTCGAGCAGATACTTGGCATCCGGTACCAGCACGTGGGTTGCGAAGCCGCCGTCGATCGAAACCCCGAGGAAGCGGTTCTTGGCGCACAGGTTCTCGTCGCCGGCGAGGCAGTCGCGGCATTTGCCGCAGCCGATCCAGGGAAACACCGCCTTCCTGGTGCCGATCAGATCCTGGGGCGCGTCGGGACCGACTTCGGCGACGACGCCGGCGATCTCGTGGCCGAGGGTGAACGGCAGCGTCATGCCGCGGGTGGTATCAAGCTTCTTGCCACCGCCGAGATCGGCATATCCGTCCTGAATGTGCAGGTCGGAATGGCACAGGCCGCAGCGTTCGATCTTCACCAGGACTTCGCGGCCCTGCGGCTTCGGCGCGTCGATGATGGTCTCGCACAGCGGCGCGTCGAATTTCACCAGAGATTGGCGACGCATCTGCGTCATGTCGGGGTTCTCCCTTTCAGGCTTGTGTTTTTGTGGCGCGACTATTGGACAATTCGTTCGCCATGGCAACAAACCCGGAGACCGGCACGGTCTCGGCGCGGCGTGCCGGATCGATCCCGGCAGCGGCCGTGAGCTGGGCCGGATCGACGCCGAGCGACTTGAGGCTCTGACGCAGCATCTTGCGGCGCTGGCCGAACGCAGCGGCCGCGACTTGTTCGAGCGCTGCGCGATCGCACGGCTCCGGCTGCGCGCGCGGCACCAGCCGCACCACCGAGGAAGTCACCTTGGGTGGCGGCACGAAGGCGGATGGCGAAATGTCGAACAGCATTTGCGTTTCTGCGCGCCAGTTCGCCAGCACCGCCAGCCGTCCATAGGCATCGTCGTCCTGATGGGCGACGATGCGCTGCGCGACCTCGCGCTGAAACATCAGCACCATCATCTCGTACCATGGCGGCCACGGCTCGGCGCAAAGCCAGCCGATCAGCAGCGGGGTCGCGATGTTGTAGGGCAGGTTGGCGACGATCCTGGCGCGCTCGCCGTTCAGCATCGGGCGCGGATCGAATTCCATGGCGTCGCCGCTGACGATGTCCAGCCGGCCTGGGTAGTGGGCGGCAATCTCTTCCAGAGCGCCGAGCGCACGCTCGTCGCGTTCGATCGCGATAACGCGCTTGGCGCCGGTCGCCAGCAGTGCGCGAGTCAATCCGCCGGGGCCCGGGCCGATCTCGACCACGGTGACACCGTCCAGCGGTCCGGCGGCCCGCGCGATGCGGGCGGTGAGATTGAGATCGAGCAGGAAGTTCTGGCCGAGCGATTTACGCGCGGCCAGATCGTGTCGCCGGATCACTTCGCGCAGCGGCGGCAGATCGTCGATCGCGCTCATGCTGCTTTGGCCGATGCCATGCGGGCGGCGAGCTTCAGCGCCGCGATCAGGCTCGACGGATCGGCGCGGCCGCTGCCGGCGATGTCGAACGCCGTCCCGTGATCCGGCGAGGTGCGGATGAAGGGAAGGCCGAGCGTGACGTTGACGCCTTCGTCGAACGCGATGGTCTTGATCGGGATCAGCGCTTGGTCGTGATACATGCAGATCGCGCAGTCGTAGGTCTTGCGCGCGGCGGCGTGAAACATGGTGTCGGCGGGGAGTGGACCGCGGGCGTCGATGCCCTCGCGACGCAGAATGTCGACGGCCGGCGCGACGACAGATTGATCCTCGTGGCCCAACGCCCCGTCCTCGCCGGCGTGCGGATTGAGCCCGGCGAGCGCCAGCCGGGGCCGCGCGATGCCGAGCCGGTCGCGGATGTCTCGGGCGACGATCCGCGCGGTCGACACGATCAGTTCGGTGGTGAGCTGGGCGATCGCGTCGCGCAGCGACAGGTGGATCGTGACCGGCACCACGGCGAGCGACGGGCACCACAGCATCATCACCGGCTGCGGCACGACGCCGTCGCGCTTCGCCAGTTCGGCGAGAAATTCCGTATGACCCGGATGGCGGAAGCCGGCCTTGTACAACACGCTCTTGGCGATCGGATTGGTGACGACGGCTGCCGCGCGGCCGTCCCGGACATCGGAGACCGCGTGCTCGATCGATGCGATCGCGGCGGCTGCGCTCGACTCGTCCGGCCTGCCGGGAGCCGCGGTCGCGCGCTGTCCGGTCGCGACCACGGGGAGGGCGTTCGCAAATCCGACGGTGGCATCTTCCGCGGTGACTTCGGCCACAGCGACGTCGAGGCCAAGCACGCTCGCGCGCCTGGAAACGCAGCCGGGATCACCGATCAGATAGAACGGAGGAAGGTCGTGTCGTTCCCGTTGCAGCCACGCCGCCAAGGCGATGTCTGGACCGATCCCCGCGGGCTCGCCGAGCGTCAGCGCCAGTGGTTTCGGCAATCCGGTCAAAGTCGACTCCACGGCGCGGGACGCCGGCTCTCCATGCTGCGACCACGCCGCCCGAACAGGATCAGCGATACTCGATCATCGCGGCTTTGCGCACTTCCTGCAAATAGTCCTTGGACTTCGCCAGGAATTTCTCACCGAACAGCTTCTCGCGGATTTCGCGCTTTCGCGGGGTGTCCGCGGTCGACTGCTTGCGTCCGCACAGCGCCACCATCTCGACGCCCTGTTTGGTGACTTCCGGAGCGGTGAGGTGACCGACAGGCGTCTTGTCGAGGACGTCGCGCAATGCCGGCGGAAGATCGGCGGAGGTCTTGACCACCGTTCCGCGGATCGCGGCATTCGGCATCGCCTTGAAAATCCGGTCGGCCTCTGCACAGCTCGTGATGCGGCCGCGGATCTGCTCCGCCTCCTTGCGGCGGGTATCGAGCGAGCTCGAGCCGGAGCCGCGCGATACGATCATCACGATCGGACGGAGCTGGTACTCGTAGCTTTCGACGGCCTTGGAGTCGTCGTTGCCCTTGAGCTGCGCTTGAATTTCGCGCTCGCTGACCTGCAGGCTGTCCTTGAAGCGGCCACGCACCAGGCTGCCCCAGACCATCTCCGCCTTGATGCGCGACTTCAGCGTATCCGGGCGAATGCCTTGAGCGGCCAGCATATTGGTCATCTGCGCGGTGCTCATCCGCATCCGCGAGGCCATCGTGGCGAACGACGAGTCGATGTCCGAATCGGACGGATTGACGCCGTACTTCTTGCCTTCCTTGATCTTGACCTTCTCGTCGATCAGGTCGTCGAGCACCTGCTGCCGGCTCTCGTTCTTGTGAGACATCCGGTTCAGCTTGGAACGCTGCTCGATATCGAAGTTGGTAATGGGTTCTCCATTGACCATCACCACGATCGATTGAGCCTGCGAGGGCCCGGTTCCAAGACCCAGCGTCGCCGCCGCGCAGCACAGCACCAAGCCGATGATGCGAAGGGAAAGCTTGCTCATCATGAGTCGCGTTTGCCTCTCAGCCGTTCGGGTTAAGGGGGCGCGATCCGGAGATCGGTTCGACCCTGCGCGGCGCGCTATCGGCCGAACCCGCCGCTCGACGCTGCAGACACGCTCTGCTGCATCGACGTCATGCCGATCGTCCTCAGTCCAAGCTGGAGCATGACCGAGTGATTGAGCGTCGGCGTCGTACCGTAGTTGGTGTACGAATAGCCGGTGACGTAGTTCACCGCCAACACGAAGCAATCGTCCACGTAACCGGCGCCGACGATATATTGGTTGATCTTGTTGGCTTCAAGATCCCAGCGCGCGCCGCCGGAGACCACCCAGTTCGACGCGAGCTTGAACGTGCCGGTTCCAAGAATGCCCTGCCGGCGCGTCAGGAAGCCGAGATCGGGCTGGGCGGCGTAGTTGCCGTAGATCATGCTCACCGACCAGCGATTGAAGCTGGCGCTCGCTTCGGCTTCGAAGCGCTCGACGTTGAAGGTCGCTTCATTGAAGCGGGCGCGGGTGGTGAACTTGTAGGTCGAGTTCGGCGAGTAGGACACCCGGCCGACATAGTCGGATTTCGGCTTGGCCAGACCTGAGTCGAGGCCGGTATTGGTGATGTCCGCGACCGCGAACGAATTCAGGCCGAACAATTGATAGGACTGGCCGAACAGCACGTTGACCGAGCCGCCCTGATCGAACTGCGTCGTCGCCTGGACGCCGACATTGGCGCGGCCGCCGCCTTCGACCCGATCGTAACCGGAGAATTTGTCGACGCTGAACAGGTTGCTGGTGTCGAACACCATGGTCTGAGCGTCTTCGTTCGGCAGCTTGCCGGCGTAGGACTCGTTGGGGCGGATGATCACTTGCGCGATCGGCTCGATCGTGGTGGTGCCCCAGGGCTGCACGTTGATGAACGGGTAGCGATATTCCAGACCGACGGTCGGCATCAGCCGCATCGTCTGGGTATCGCCAGGGGTCAGATAGTTCGACACGCCCGGCTGATTGGAGATCGAGGCGTCGATCGCGTCGGCGCGCAGCGACGCGAACGGCGTCCAGATCTGACCATAGGAATCGGTGAACGAGCGCCGCCAGTCGGCCTGCGCGGTCAGCCGGGTATATGTGCCGGGAACGCCGCGCAGCAGGCAGCTCGACGGCAGTCGGGCCGCCGGATCGGCAGAGGTGTTGAGGCACAGTCCGGTGGTGTTCGCGATCGTCGTAACCGGATCGAACTGCGCGGTCTGCCGGCTCAGGCTGGTCAGGTTGAACTTGTAGCTGAACTCGCCGCCGAAGATGTTCTGATCGAGCGTCTTCGAATAGTCGAGCACCGGGTGGATCACCGGGATCTGGCCCTGAATGTCCGCCGCCGCCCAGCCGAGATAGTGGATCGCCCGGATGTCGAAATACGACCGGTTGCCGACGCCGGTCAGATAGATCTGCGACGTCGCCTCGGTGCTTTGGTTGAGGAAGGTGCCCCAACTGTCGCGATACTGCGCCAGACGATAATCGAGGAAGAACGCGCGATCCGACATCAGCACGCCTTCCCAGCCCCACACCCATTTGTCGTTGAGTGCGAACTGGCCCTGGGTATCGACGGCGCCGCGGAGGTCGCGGTTGCCGGGGGCGGTGCCGAACGCGGCGGGATCGGACTGGTTGATGCCGTAAGCGCGGATCTGGTACGAGCCGTCGAGCAGGCGCTGCCGGAACTCGCCCTGCATCAGCACACCCTGCTTGGTGGTGATGCGCGGGGTCAGCGTCAGGTCGTAATCCGGCGCCAGCGCCCAATAGAACGGGATCTCGAATCCGGAGCCGAACGTGGTGTTGCTGGTGTAGAACGGCATCAGGAAGCCGGTCTTGCGCGTTACCGTCGGATCGGGCGTCGACAGGAACGGCAGATACGCCAGCGGGACGCCGAAGAACTCGATCCTGGCATCCTCGAAATACAGCATCTTGTCGGTCTGGTCGTGGATGATCCGCGCGCCCTTGACCTGCCACAGCGGCGGCTTTTTCGGATCGTCCTTGCACGGCGCGCAGGCGGTGTAGACGCCGTTCTGAAACACGTTGTAGTTGCCGTCGGTGCGGTCCGCGCGCGAGGCGGCGATCCGGGTGTCCTGCGCAGTGTCGACGCGCAGCGAGTCGACGAAGCCGTCGCGATAGTCGTCCGACAGATCGAGGAAATTGGCGTAGGTGATCTTGCCGTCCGCATCGGTCATGCGGACGTTGCCCTCGGCGCGCAGCCGCTTGGTATCCTGGTCATAGACCAGCCGATCGGCCTCGACCGTGGTGCCGTTGTAATACATCTGCACGTTGCCGACCGCGGCGACGCGCTTGTTATTGTAGTCGTAATTGACCTCGGTGGCCTGGACCAGCATCTGGCCGTTGTTGGCCGCCGGCGGCGGCTTCGGCCGGGCAGGGCGCGGATTGTAATTGTAGCCCTGGGCCGAGGCGGACTCGATCGCGACCGTCTGCATCGCGCCCGCGAGCGCGATCACCGCGAACGGCGTGAGCAGGGCAGCCGCGACCGCGCGTTCCCGGCGCATCTTCATGCGCCGACGCCGGGTCGACAGCTTTCCTCGGAGGGCGGCCATCGCAGCCACTATCCGTCCTCCTGATAGAGCAAGGCCAAAAATCCGGCGAGGCCGCCCACGCACACGGGCAACCATGCCGCAGCAAGCGGATGCATCAGTTCAGCCTTACTCAAATCCTCGGTCACTTTCGACAGGATATAGAGCAGAAAGCCTGCCGCCACGCCACTCAAAACCATCTTTTGCACGCCACCGAAACGGAAGAATCGCAAGCTGACAGAAGCAGCTAGCATGACCATCGCAGCCAACAAAAACGGCTTTGCCAACAGCTTGTGGTACTGCAGCCGGTAGCCGGCCGTCGCAAATCCGGAGTTTTCCGACGACTTGATGTAAGCCGGAAGTTGCCAAAATGACACACTTTCGGGGGTGGCAAAGCTGTTCCGGACCTGGGCCAGGGTGAGCGAGGTCGGCAGTTCCATGGTATCCTGATCTGTCGGAGCGCTGTCCAGCGTATAGCGCCGTACGCTTTTGAGCAGCCAGTGGCCTGGTTCCAGCACCGCTTCGCGGGCTTCGATTCGGTCCCTGAACTGGAAATTCGGGTCGAACCGGAAAATCGTGATTCCGGTCAGCACGGCTCCCTGCTGCTGGCTGCGGGCCGCGTTGATGATCGCCTGGCCGTCGGGATTGACCTGATTCATCCAGAATCCGTTGGCATCCTGCAGACCGCCGGTATTTTCGCCGAACATTTCGGCTTCCATCTGCTTGGCGCGTTCCTGCATGTGCGCCGACAATGGGTTGAATACCGTGGTCGCGACGATGCCGATCGCGATCGCGCTCCAGAGGGCGGGGGAGATGAACTCCCAGGCGGACAGCCCGGCGGCGCGCGCCACCACCAGTTCGAGGCTGCGCGACAGCGCCAGATAGCAGGTCATACCGCCGATCAGGATGCAGAATGGCAGCAACCGTTCGAGCAGTTGCGGCACCCGGCAGAACGACGCCTGGGCGACGTAGAACGCCGAGACGGCCAGCCCGCCCGCCCTGCGCAGCAGATCGACGTAATCGACAAACACCAGCAGCACGAACAGCCCGAAGAACACCCCGAGCGAGGCGACCACGAAGCGGCGGGCGAAATAGCGCCCAAGCGTGTTGACCACCATCATGCGCCTCGCATCAGGCCGTCGCCGGGCGCCGGATCAACCGGAGCACCGAGGTGTTGACGGCGCGCAGCGCCTCGGTCAGCCGAGCCGGTGGCTCGAGCGCTATGTTGCGTTTGATCAGCCAGAGGCAGATCGCGATCGCCACCGCCAGCAGCAGATATTGCAGGCCCGCGACGTAAGGCGTCTTGTTGGCGATCACCGACAGGGCGAATCCGGCCAGCCGCACCACAAACGCCACCAGCACCGCGCCGATCATCGAAAAATTGCGGCTCTGCCGCGTCGTCCGCGGGAGCCCGAGGAACGCGAACGCCACCGTGGCAAAGAAGAACGGATAGATCGGCGCCAGCAGGCGGTCGTGCATTTCGGACCGGAATTCCGTCGGCAACCTCGCCAGCAGCGGATCGTCGGCCGGCGGGAACAGCAGCTCCCACAGATAGCGCTCGCGGATGCCGTAGGAGACGTCCCGGGCGCGCGAGAATTTGGACATGTCGAAGGCGTAGCGGCTGAACGCCACCAGCGTCGGTTCCTGCTTGCCGGCCTGGAAACGCTCGAGATGACCGTCTTCCAGCACCAGGAACGAGCCTTTCTCGTTCTTCAGGACGGTGCCGTGATCGGCGATGATGCTGATGCGCTCGTTGGGATCGCGGGCGTCGTCGATGAACACGCCGACCAGAATGCCGCCGGGCTGGCGTTCACGGACCCGAATCGTCAATCCTGGCTCGAGCTGGGCGAAGCGTCCGGGCTGCAGCACGTTGGCGAGCACGTCGGCGGTAATTTCGCTGTCCCACCGGGCAATCCGGCGCAGCCCGTCCGGCGCAATATAGGCGCCGATCACCGTCACCAGCGCGGCTACCACCATGGTGGCGTAGAAGAACGGCCGGAACAGCCGAATCGGTGACAGCCCGGCGGCATTCATCACGATGATTTCGGAATCGACGGCGAGCCGGTTCAAGGTGTGCGCCACCGCGATCATCAGCGCGATCGGCGCGATCACCAGCACCAGCACCGGGACGGCGAGGCCGGTCAGGCCCAGAAAGGTGATGATGGTCTGGCCCTGGCTGGTCATCAGGTCGATGCCGCGGAGCGCCTGGGTGATCCAGATCACGCCCGTCAGGCTACCCATCACCACCGCGAACGACACCAGGGTCGTGCGGAAGATATAGCGGTCGATGGAGCCCATCGCTCAGTACGATCCCCTTGAATCCGGATTCTGCGGCCGCCCGGATTCATGATGAATCCTCCCCTGGGCGGAAAGCCCGGCCTTGTCCCAGGTTGCCACTACCATCTGTCTGATCTGTCAACAAAATGGCCGGGCCGCGGCGTGCTGGAGATATGGTTAAAGGTAAGCGACTGTCTCCGGAAGACCACAGTTCGCGCTCGCACGCAACGCTCCGGCAACCGGGCCGGGGCCGCCGGTATCCGCCGGTTCGTCCGGTGACACGCAATCCACTTTCCTGTGAAAGGAGCGAGGCTTCAGATGTTGTCTTGACTCGACGCCTCAACCCTCCAAAACAACGGCTTTGGACCCGCGCCTGCCGGATCGTCTTTGCAGCCGACAGCCTGCCTGAGGAGGAATGCCCATGCCCGACGCCGTCAAGGTCGGTTTCGTCCCGTTTTCTGCGCCCGCGCGCGGCACGCTGATCGTGTTCTGCGACGACGCTCTGAAGTTCGGCGCGGCGGCGACCAAGGCTTTGGGCGCGGCGATCGCCACCGTCAAGCGGGCGGCTGCCACCAGCCAGTTCAAGGGCAAGTCGGGCTCGGTGCTGGACCTGCTGGCGCCGGAGGGGGTGAAGGTCGGCCGGCTGATCGTGATCGGCGCCGGCAAGGTCGCGTCGATCAAGGACCACGATCTGCTGAAACTCGGCGGCACGGTCGCGAGCAAGATCGGCGCCGGCGATCAGGCCGTTACCGTCATCGGTGAACTTCCCGGCGGTGCGATGAAGCCGGAGCAGGCGGCTGTGCTCGCATCGGGCATCCGGCTGCGCGCCTACAAGTTCGACCGTTACAAGACCAAGAAGAAGGACGACGACGCCGGCTCGGTGAACGCCAGCGTCTCGATCGCGATGGCGGATCCGGCGGCGGCCAAGAAGGCGTTCACGCCCGACAGCCATGTCGTTGACGGTGTCATTATCGCCCGCGAGCTCGTCAACGAGCCGCCGAACGTGCTGTATCCGGAAGAGTTCGCCAAGCGCGCGGCGCAGCTCAAGAAGCTCGGCGTGGAAGTGCAGATCCTCGACGTCAAGGCGATGGCCCAGCTCAAAATGGGCGCGCTGCTCGGCGTATCGCAGGGCTCGGCGCACCCGGGCCGCACCGTGATCATGCGCTGGAACGGCGGCAAGAAGGGTGAGCAGCCGATCGCCTTCGTGGGCAAGGGCGTCTGCTTCGACACCGGCGGCATCTCGATCAAGCCGTCGGCCAGCATGGAAGACATGAAGGGCGACATGGGCGGCGCGGCCTGCGTCGTCGGCCTGATGCACGCGCTCGCGGCCCGCAAGGCCAAGGTCAACGCGGTCGGCGCGATCGGCCTGGTCGAGAACATGCCGGACGGCAACGCGCAGCGGCCGGGCGACATCGTCACCTCGATGTCGGGCCAGACCATCGAGATCATCAACACCGACGCCGAGGGCCGTTTGGTGCTGGCCGACGTGCTCTGGTACGTGGCGCAGAAGCACAAGCCGAAATTCATGGTCGACCTGGCGACGCTGACCGGCGCCATCATGGTGGCGCTCGGCACCGAATATGCCGGCCTGTTCTCCAACAACGATCAGCTCGCGGAGCGGCTGACAGCCGTCGGTCAGTCCACCGGCGAGAAGGTGTGGCGGATGCCGCTCGGCCCGGAATACGACAAGCAGATCGATTCCCAGTTCGCCGACATGAAGAACACCGGGTCGCGCAACGGCGGTTCGATCACCGCGGCGCAGTTCCTGCAGCGCTTCGTCGACGGCACGCCGTGGGCGCATCTCGATATCGCCGGCACCGCCATGGGCGCGCCGAAGAACGACATCAATCAGAGCTGGGGTTCGGGTTACGGTGTCCGCCTGCTCAACCAGCTCGTGGCGGAGTACTACGAAGCCAAGAAGTAAGCGCTCGCGATGACCGAAGTGCTGTTCTATCATCTCCAAGGCAGGACCATCGAACAGGTGCTGCCGCCGCTGCTCGAGAAATCACTCGCGCGTGGCTGGCGGGTGGTGGTGCAGTCGGCATCGGAAGAGCGGGCCGATGCCCTCGACAGCCATCTGTGGACCTATCGCGAGGATTCGTTTCTGCCGCACGCCACTTGGCGGGTGGCGGATGCGGCCCAGCAACCGATCCTGCTGACCGCAGGTGACGGCAATCCGAACGGTGCCAAGGTCAGGTTTCTGGTCGACAACGCGGCGCTGCCCGAAGATTCGGACAGCTATGAGCGGATGGTTCTGCTGTTCAACGGCGACGACGACGAGGCGGTGGCGATGGCCCGCGACGCCTGGAAGCAGTGTAAAGCGAGGGCGTTCGACGTCACCTATTGGCAGGCGGACGAGGCCGGCCGCTGGCAGCGGCGGGACTAGGCGAGGGCGGGATGCCGACGCCGCCGCCCGAGGTTGCGGCGAGGTCGTCACGGTGGTGCCGTAAATCGATGATTGGACAAGTGCTTAAGATGTCTATTGGGGCGCGTTCGACCGTGTATCAGAAGTTTTCCTTTCGGCCGTTGTTCGTCACGCTCGCGGTCGCGGGGCCCTTGCTCGCAGGCTGTTCCGGCACGCCGGAATTTTTGTCGCGCGATGCGGAGTGGTTCTCGAAGCCGGGCCGAGTGTTCATCAAGAACATCTCGATCGAGACGCCGCCTCTCACGCCGGACAAGCCGATCACCCCGGACGATCTTGTCAGCGCCGATGGCCGCTGCCCCGGTATGGCGCCCGCGCCGGGTGACCCCAATGCACCGCAGGACGGTCAGGTTACGCCTCTTTCCCAAGGCGGAACGGTCGCCCTCGGCCACACCGAATGCGACGTCGCGCGAGGCCTTGGGGCGCCGGATCACGTGAGCCTTTCGACCAACGAGCGCGGCGACCGTTCGACTGTTCTGACCTACAACCGCGGCCCTCGTCCCGGCATCTACGCCTTCACCGCAGGCCGGTTGACCTCGATCGAGCGCGTTCAGGAGGCTGCGCCGGAGCGCAGGCCGGCGCGAGGCAAGCGCCGCAGCGCTCAATCGGGTTAGAGCGCTTCATCGATTGATTGAAGCGGACTTGGCCTTTGCCAAGGGTGTCCTCATCCTGGGGAGCCCGGCAAAGCCGGGCGTCTCGAAGGATGAGGAGCCGCACGGCTTGCGGCGCATGGTTCGAGACGACGCTTCGCACCTCCTCACCATGAGGTTGTGCCTGTTGTGAGCACTCCGAAGCGCGGTGCCGATTCTATTCAGAATAGAACTGCTGTAGCGGCGTTCAGCTTTGCGCGGCGTCCTGCGCCGCGCTTGCTTCCAGCCATTTCTCTTCTGCGGCCTGCAGTGCGGCCTGCGCATTGGCGCGCGCTGTGCCGAGCTGCGCCGCTTGTTTCGGATCGCGGGTAAAGAGGTCGGGAATCGCCAGCGCCGCATCGATCTTCTCGATGATCGCGGTGATCCGGTCGATTTCGGCTTCGGCTTCGGCGATCTGCTGTTTCAGCGGTGCCGTCTTCTTCGGTTTCGGCTCCGAAGCCTTGGCGCTGCCGTCGTCAACCCTGCGGTCCTTGGTATCGGAAGAGGCGTTTCGCGCCCCGCGGGACGACAGCACGGCGCGACGATATTCGTCGAGGTCGCCGTCGAACTGCTTCACCTTGTGATCGGCCACTACCCACAACCGGTCCGCACAGGCGTCGATCAGATAGCGGTCGTGCGACACCATGATCACCGCGCCGGGGAAGTCGTTGATCGCCTCCGCCAGCGCTGCGCGGCTGTCGATGTCGAGGTGGTTGGTCGGCTCGTCGAGGATGATCATGTTCGGGCCGTAGAAGGTCGCGAGCCCGAGCAGCAGCCGCGCCTTCTCGCCGCCCGACAGGCTCTTGACCAGGGTGTCGGCCGCCTTGCCGGAGAATCCCATGGCGCCGGCGCGCGCCCGGATCTTGCTCTCGGGCGCGTCCGGCATCAGCTTGCGGACGTGATCGTAGGTCGAGCCGTCCTCGTTCAATTCGTCGAGCTGGTGCTGCGCGAAATACGCGATCGATAGTTTGTCCGCGCGCGTCACCGATCCCGAGAACGGCGCCAGCCGGTTCGCCAGCAGCTTGACCAGCGTCGACTTGCCGTTGCCGTTGGCGCCGAGCAGCGCGATCCGGTCGTCCGGATCGATCCGCAGCGTGACGTGGCGCAGCACCGGATGTTTCGGGTCGTAGCCGACCGCGACGTTGTCGACCGCGATGATCGGCGGCGACAACGTTTTCTCAGGGGCCGGGAAGTTGATCTCCGGAGTGTCGTCCGCGACCAGCGGCGCGATCGGCTTCATCTTCTCCAGCATCTTGACGCGCGATTGCGCCTGCCGCGCCTTGGTGGCCTTGGCCTTGAAGCGGTCGACGAAGTCTTGCAGATGCTTGCGCCGCGCTTCGTCACGCTTGGCATTCTTGGCGTCGAGCGCCAGCTTGTTGGCGCGGAAATCCGCGTAGGTCGAGTAGCTGCCGCGGAAGTGGACCAGCCGGCCGCGGTCGAGATGCAGGATCTCGTTGACCGACGTATCGAGCAGGTCGCGATCGTGGCTGATCACGATCACCGTGCGCGGATAGTTGGCGAGATGGTCCTCGAGCCACATCGTGCCTTCGAGGTCGAGATAGTTGGTCGGCTCGTCGAGCAGCAACAGGTCTGGCGCGGCGAACAGCGTCGCGGCCAGCGCCACCCGCATCCGCCAGCCGCCGGAGAACTCCGAACAGGAGCGAGCCTGGTCCGTCGCTGAGAAGCCGAGGCCGCTGAGAATGGCACTTGCGCGCGCCGGGGCCGAGTGCGCGTCGATGTCGACCAGCCGGGTTTGAATGTCGGCGATGCGGTGCGGGTCCTGAGCGGTCTCGGCCTCGTGCAGCAGCGCCGCCCGCTCGACGTCGGCGGCCAGCACCACCTCCAGAAGCGTCTCGGGGCCGTTCGGGGCCTCCTGGGCGAGGCTGCCGATCCGCCAGCGCGGCGGCAGGGTGATGCGGCCGGTCTCGGTGGCCAGTTCGCCGCGGATGGCGCGGAACAGGGTCGATTTGCCGGCGCCGTTACGGCCGATGAAGCCGACGCGCGCGCCGGGGGCGATCTGGACCGAACTCTGGTCGATCAACAGCCGTCCGGCGAGCCGGATCGAAATGTCGGTAAGCGTGAGCATGGCGCGTTTTGGCCGGGTCGGGCCGCAAAGGCAACCGGATCGAGTGGGCGGGGGGCGATGAATCGCGACCCGCAGCTTGCCGGAGCGCGGCGGCGTGGATATAAGCCCGGCAACTCCTCCCACCCTTATTCAAGGACATTCCATGGCGATCGAACGGACTTTCTCGATTCTCAAGCCCGATGCGACCGAGCGCAACATCACCGGCGCGATCAACGCGCTGATCGAACAGGCCGGTCTGCGGATCGTCGCCCAGAAGCGGATCCGCATGACCCGCGAGCAGGCTGAGACCTTCTATGCGGTGCACAAGGAACGCCCGTTCTTTGGTGAGCTGGTCGACTTCATGATCTCCGGCCCGGTCGTGGTTCAGGTGCTCGAAGGCGAGGGCGCGATCGCCAAGTACCGCGACGTGATGGGCGCGACCGATCCGTCGAAGGCGGCTGACGGCACCATCCGCAAGGCGCACGCCAAGTCGATCGGCGAGAACTCGGTGCACGGTTCGGACGCGGCGGAAACCGCCAAGATCGAGATCGCCCAGTTCTTCTCCGGCAACGAAATCGTCGGCTAAGCATTACCACGTCGGACGTTCCCGGCCGCTGATCATCGGCGGCCGCGGGACCCCGGCGACATCGGGGAAAGACCGTGGACTGGGTGCTGCACGTCTTCGACCCCGCGACCTTCTGGTCGATCGTCGCGCAATTCAAGAGCGACGTTCAGCAGCCCGAATTCTGGATTTCCGTCGGCAAGATCATCTGGATCAACGTGCTGTTGTCGGGCGACAACGCGCTGGTGATCGCGCTCGCCTGCCGCGGGCTCAAGCCGCATCATCGGCTGTGGGGCATGGTGCTCGGTGCCGGCGCCGCCGTCATGCTGCGCATCATTTTCACCGGCATCGTCGCCACCCTGATGGAGTGGCCGTACCTCAAGCTGGTCGGCGGATTGGCGCTGCTGGTGATCGCCGCCAAGCTGGTGGTTCCTGACAACGAAGACGAAGACAGCGTTCGAGCCGCTTCGCATCTGCTGCACGCGGTCCAGATCGTGGTCGTGGCCGACATCGTCATGAGCCTCGACAACGTCATCGCCGTTGCTGCGGCTGCTGACGGCAATGTGGTCCTGCTGATCCTCGGACTCGCGATCAGCGTCCCGCTGATCGTGGCAGGGGCAGCGCTGATCCTGATGGTGCTGGAGAAACTGCCGGTCCTGGTGTGGGCGGGGGCGGCGCTGCTCGGCTGGATCGCCGGGCAGGTGATCGCCACCGATGCCGCCGCACTTCCGTTCGTGCACAAGCTCGATGCACCGATCGGCACTCAGCTCGATGCGCTGTTCGGCATGATGGGAATGTACACGCATCTCGCCGGCAACGGCACCGTCGGCGAACATTTGTTCGCGGTGTCCGGCGCCGTTGTCGTTCTGATTGCGGGATCGATCTGGCGAAGTCGGCAGTCGGCTGCGCAGAGCGCCTGACCGCGGTCTGCGGTTGCCGGATAAAAAAAAGCGAGCCGGGCTGGCTCGCTTCATCCTTGGAACGTGAGACGAGGGGTGCCGTCAGGCCGTCCCGGCAATCACGCCGTGGCTGTGATCAGCTCCATTGTGGCCGCCGCACTCCACGGTGCGGGTGCGATCGTAGGCTTCACGGACGATGTGGTAGCAGTCGCAGGTCCGGTTCTCCAGCGCTTGGCGATCGACGATCCGCACCGCTCCGCGCCGCTTCTCGACCACGCCTTCCGCCTCGAGCTGAAGCAGCGCATTGGTGATGCTGGCGCGCCGAACGCCCATACTGGCGGCGAGCAGCTCGTGCGTGATGTACAGCACGTCGCTCTGAATGCGATCGTTCGCCAACAGCAGCCAACGCGCCAGGCGCTGATTGATCTCGTGCTTCGCCGCGCACAGCACGCTCTGCGTATTCTGGGCGATCAGCGCCGGCACATAGCGAAGCATCTCTTCGCGGATCTGCGGCCGGTCAGCGATCACCCGGGCCAGATCATCGGCTTCGATCCTGAGCGCAGTCCCCGGCATGCACACCACCGACCGCTGCGACGAGACCTCTGCGCCCAGAACCAGCGGCACGCCGACATAGCCGAAGTAGCCGACCATGGCCGTCTCGACGAAATCGGTGCGGGTTCCAGAAAGGTGCGACACGAGGCCGTCTTCGATGAAGTGCACGCATTCGACGCGGCGGTTGGCTTCCTGCAGCACGGCACGCCCACGAAACTCGACGGGCCGGAGCAAAGGCTTGAGCGCTTCGAAATCGTCCGGTGCAAGTTGTGCCAGAACTCGATTTCTCACTACAGGAGAGCTTGCTTGAAGATCGTTCGCCAAGATCTGAACGGCTCCTTGGTGGTGTTGTTTCTGCTTTGGAACCGAGTCCTCTCGGCCCGAAGGGAGCTTACCGGACAGAGGCGGGGGTGGCCACGTTCGAAAGTGTCCTAAATTGTCGCATCCTTGCCGCGATAACGGCACAGTTCGGCGGTGCAGCAAATCTTGTCAGCAGAGACGCAGAGCATCTGTAGTCGAAACAGGCAGCCGTCTGCCGACCGAACTACGCTTTGCTATAGATTGCAGCGCGGATTGCTTCGGAACTGATCAGTCTCGCTGCGTACTACGCGATCTCTGTCAGTTGCATCGTGCGAGGCTTGCTATACCACAAATTTCGTGTTGCAATTGATGCGCAATCGGATCTGGCCCCCTCGGCTTTATGTTTCGCGACTGGGAAATCGATAACGCATTGGGTTCGCCGTTTGTGGCGTGGCACGCGGGCAGCGTGCCGCGTCTTTTTTGTATCTAGATCGGGAGGCAGGCGATGCAAAAGGGCACCGTCAAATGGTTCAACCCCACTAAGGGGTATGGCTTCATCCGTCCGACCACGGGCGACAAGGACGTCTTCGTCCATATTTCAGCGGTCGAGCGTGCTGGGCTGAGCACGCTCAACGAGAACCAGGCGATCGAGTACGATCTGGTCGAGAACCGTGGGCGCACGTCGGCGGAGAACCTGAAGATCTCCTAATCTGAAACGCCGCTGTTGTCGGACTGCCCCCGGTCGAAAGCCGGGGGAACTTCGTGTATCCGATCACTCTGCCGCGGGCGAGATCAGCCTTCGCGCCGGAGCGTTGGGGGCCGACGTCCGGCACAGATCGCCGTCGAACCGCAGCAGGCCCTCAGCCAGCAGCCGCAGCGCTTCCGGGTAGATGCGATGCTCGACCGACAGCACACGCGCAGCCAGCGTGTCCGGCGTGTCGTCGTCCTGCACCGGTACCGCGCCCTGCACGATGATCGGGCCGGCGTCGGTGTCGGGCGTGACGAAGTGCACGGTGGCGCCGGAGATCTTCACGCCAGCGCGCAGCGCCTGTCCGTGCGGATCGAGACCGGGGAACGACGGCAGCAAGGACGGATGGATGTTCAGCATCCGGCCGTACCAACGCTGCGCGAATTCGGCGGTGAACAGCCGCATGAAGCCGCCGAGGCAGATCAGCTCGATTCCCCGTGCGTCGAGTTCAGCCTGCAGCACCGCTTCGAAGCCGGCTCGGTCCTTGCCGAACGGCTTGCTTTCGATCACCACGGTGGCGATGCCGCTTCGTTCGGCGATCGCAAGACCGCCAGCGGTGGCCACGTTGGAGATCACCACAGCGATTTCGGCTGGAAACCCGTCCTCAGCGGCGGCGTCGATCAGCGCGGCCATGTTGGAGCCGCGTCCGGAAATCAGGATGGCAACGCGGGGCTTCATCGCGGAACTCACAGGGCGAGATCGAGGTGGCCGTCATAGACCACCCGCTGCTCGCCCTTGGCGGCAATCACCTGGCCGAGCAGATGCACGCTCTCGCCGCTTGCGGTCAGGCGTTCGATGACCTCGTCGGTCGCGTCCGCCTTGACGATCGCGATCATGCCGATGCCGCAATTGAAGGTGCGCAGCAGCTCGAGCTCGGCGATCCCGCCTTGCTCGGCGAGCCATTTGAACACCGGCAGAACCGGAATCCGCGGCAGGTCGATGCCGACGCCGAGATGCTTCGGCAGCACCCGCGGGATGTTCTCGGTGAAGCCGCCGCCGGTGATGTGGGCGAGGCCCTTGATCGCGCCGGTGTCGCGGATCGCCTGCAGGCACGACTTCACATAGAGCTTGGTCGGCGCCAGAAGCGCACCGCCGAGCGTCATCACCGGCGAGAACGGCGCCGGCGCATCGTAGGGCAGGCCGGATTTCTCGACGATCTTGCGGACCAGCGAGAAGCCGTTGGAATGGACGCCGGAAGACGCCAGTCCGATCACCACGTCGCCCTCGGCGATATCCTTGGCGGGCAGCAGCGTGCCGCGCTCGGCGGCTCCGACCGCAAAGCCGGCGAGATCGTAGTCGCCGTCCTTGTAGAGGCCCGGCATTTCGGCGGTCTCGCCGCCGATCAGCGCACAACCGGATTCCCGGCAGGCTTCCGCCACGCCGGCGACGATCTCAGCGGCCGCGACCGGATCGAGCTTGCCGCAGGCGAAGTAATCGAGAAAGAACAGCGGCTCGGCGCCCTGCACGACGAGGTCGTTGACCGACATCGCCACCAGGTCGATGCCGATGCCGGTGTGCAGGCCGGCGTCGATCGCCACCTTGATCTTGGTGCCGACGCCGTCGGTCGCCGCGACCAGCACCGGATCCTTGAAGCCGGCCGCCTTCAGATCGAACAGTCCGCCGAATCCGCCGATTTCGGAGTCCGCTCCGGCGCGTGCGGTCGCGCGCACCATCGGCTTGATCAGATCGACCAGCCGGTTGCCCGCATCGATGTCGACGCCGGAGTCGGCGTAGGTGAGGCCGTGCTTCCGCTCGGTCATGCCCGGTTTCCCAATTCAAGCTGTGCGGCACCCGGGCGACATCGCCAGGGCGAAGCCGCCGTCGTTCCACCAAACGCGAGGACGCTAGACCTAAGTCCCGCTTGTCCGCGCCCGGCCGATGTTTTGGGGTGGTTACGTCGGATTCCGCCAGCGTGCAATGGCTCGCAAGGGGGCCCAGCATGGTCTATGTAGAAAACCAGCCCGCTCCATCGACGAAAGTCGAGATTCTTCGGCGGATTTGGGCCGGAAGTCGGGAGCGTTGTGTGAGCATTCCGAACATCATTACGCTCTGCCGCATTCTGCTGGTGCCGGTCGTGGTCTGGGCGATCGCGTCGAATGAAATGGAGATCGCTTTCGCGGTGTTCGTGGTGGCCGGCGTCAGCGACGCGGTCGACGGATTCCTGGCCAAGCGGTTCAACATGGCCAGCGAGCTGGGCGCGCTGCTCGATCCGCTCGCCGACAAGGCCCTGCTGGTCTCGATCTACGTCTCGCTCGGGATCTGGGGCGCGATCCCGCGCTGGCTGGTCATTCTGGTGGTGTCGCGCGACATCATGATCGTCGGTGCGGTGATGATCTCCTGGGTGTTCGGCCGTCCGATCCCGATGAAGCCGCTGATGGTTTCCAAGCTGAACACTGTCGCCCAGGTGTCGTTCGCCGCACTGGTGCTTGGGGCGCTGGCCTTCGCCTTCGAGCCGGCGCCGTACGACCTGCTGCTGATGGCGGCGGTGACCGTCTTGACCTTGCTTTCCGTCTCCCTCTATCTCGTCGAATGGATGCGGCACATGAGCACGATCGAGCCAGGCCGTTGACCGCGGCGGCCGGCCGCGTTTTCGGGCCGGCATGGAGCGCCCTGTGGCAGTTCGCGTTGAACCTCGACAACTAGCTCTCGATCTGCCGCACGCCGAAAGCCTGTCGCGCGAGGATTTTCTGGAAGGCTCGGCCAACACCGCGGCGCTCTCTTTGATCGAGAGTTGGCCGGACTGGCCCAACCGTATCATGATGCTGGTGGGCCCCGAGGGGAGCGGCAAGAGCCATCTGGCCGCGATCTGGGCCGAACTCGCCGGGGCGCGGTCGACCGCGGCGCAGGCGTTGAATGCGGCGGCGGTGCCCGGCGCGCTGGCGACCGGCGCGGTGGTCGTCGAAGACCTTGCGCCGGGCAGCTTCGACGAACGAGCGCTGTTCCACCTGATCAACATGGCCCGCGAAGACGAAGCCTATGTGCTGTTCACCGGCCGCCTCGCGCCTTCGGCCTTTCCGGTGGAGTTGCGCGACCTGAAGTCGCGGTTGCGTGCGGTGCCTGTGGTCTCGCTACTGCCGCCCGACGATGCGCTGTTTCGTGCCCTGATCGTCAAGTTCTGCGCCGACCGGCAGATGTGCATCGACGCCGGTCTGGTCGGCTATCTGGCCAACCGGATCGACCGTTCGTTCGTCGCGGCACGGCGCGTGGTCGAGAAACTCGACACCATGGCGCTGCGGCTCGGCCGGCCTGTGACACGGGCACTGGCGTCCGAGATTCTGCGCGACGATTGAGCGGCCTGCGGCAATGATGCCGCCAGCGCGCCGCTTGACGGCTTCTGTGCCTCGTTTCTCAATGTCATGGAAACGTCATGCCACGTCCGCATTGTCTCGCGGCGCCGCAGCCGCGGCGCGTTACATCCTGGTCTGGATCGATTCCTCATGGACTCCGAGCAAGTGATTGCGATCGAAGAGAAAAAAGGCGAGGCCGAGCCGGCCTCGATGGTTGCAGCGGGCCCCGAGCGATTCATCAATCGCGAGCTGTCATGGCTGCACTTTAACCGTCGGGTGCTCGAAGAATCGGTCAATCCGCACCATCCGGTGCTGGAGCGGGTCCGGTTTTTGTCGATTTCGGCCAACAACCTCGATGAGTTCTTCATGGTCCGCGTCGCCGGTATCAAAGCGCAGATCCGCGAGGGCATCACTGAACGCAGCCCGGACGGGCTGACGCCGTCCGAACAGCTTGGGCTGATCAACGAGGCTGTTTCGAAGCTCGCGAGCGATCAGCAGTCGATCTGGCGCGAGTTGCGCGGGGTGCTGGGCGATCACGGTATTCTGTTGCTGGACGGAAAGGACGTCACGAAATCGGAGCGCGCTTGGGTGGAGGATCATTTCCTCCACAACATTTTCCCGCTGTTGACGCCGCTGGCGATCGACCCGGCGCACCCGTTCCCGTTCATTCCGAGCCTCGGCTTCACAATCGGCCTGCAACTGGCGCGGGTATCCGACGGCAAGCCGATGAATGCGTTGATACGGATGCCGGCGCGGATCGACCGTTTCATCCGTCTGCCCGGGAATGGGCGCGACCAGACCGTCCGGGTGATGGCGCTGGAGCAGGCGACCTCGCTGTTCATCGGACGGCTGTTCCCCGGCTACCACGTCAAGGGGCAGGGCTCGTTCCGGATCATCCGCGACAGCGAACTGGAGATCGAGGAAGAGGCCGAGGATCTGGTCCGGCTGTTCGAGACCGCGCTGAAACGGCGCCGCCGCGGGTCGGTGATCCGGCTCGAAGTGGATTCGGCGATGCCCGAAGAGCTGCGGGTGTTCGTGCAGCGCGCGCTCGGCGCCGCCGACGACGAGGCGTTCCTGGTCGACGGTGTGCTGGCGATGAACGAGCTGTCGCAGCTCACCCGGGTCGATCGCCCCGACCTCGAATTCGTGCCCTACGTGCCGCGGCATCCGGAGCGGGTGCGCGACCATGGCGGCGACATCTTCGCGGCGATCCGGCAGAAAGACCTGATCGTCCACCATCCGTATGAATCGTTCGACGTCGTCGTCCAGTTCCTGCAGCAGGCGGCGCGCGATCCCGACGTCGTCGCGATCAAGCAGACGCTGTATCGGACCTCGAACAACTCGCCGATCGTCCGCGCGCTGGCCGAGGCCGCCGAGGCCGGCAAGTCGGTCACCGCACTGGTCGAGCTGAAGGCGCGGTTCGACGAGGAAGCCAACATCCGCTGGGCGCGCGACCTGGAGCGCGCCGGCGTGCAGGTGGTTTACGGCTTCCTGCAGCTCAAGACCCACGCCAAGCTGTCGCTGGTGGTGCGGCGCGAGGGCGGCAGTCTCACCACCTACATCCACACCGGCACCGGCAACTACCATCCGGTGACGGCCCGTATCTATACGGACCTGTCGTACTTCACGTCCGATCCGATCCTCGGCCGCGACGCCGCGCGGGTGTTCAACTACATCACCGGCTATGCCGAGCCGAGCGACATCGAGAAGATGGCGGTGTCGCCGATCACGCTGCGCAAGACTATGCTGGCGCACATTCGCGGCGAGACCGACTTCGCCCGCAATGGCAAGCCGGCGGCGATCTGGCTGAAGATGAACTCGCTGGTCGATCCGGAGATCATCGACGCGCTGTACGAGGCTTCGCGCGCCGGGGTGACGGTCGAACTCGTGGTGCGCGGCATCTGCTGCCTGCGGCCGGGGGTGCCGGGCCTGTCCGACAACATCCGGGTGAAATCGATCATCGGCCGGTTCCTCGAGCACGGCCGCATCTACTGCTTCGGCAACGGTCACGGACTGCCGAGCGCCAAGGCGGCGGTGTACATCTCTTCGGCCGACATGATGCCGCGCAATCTCGACCGCCGGGTCGAGGTGCTGTGCCCGATGCTGAACCCGACCGTGCATCAGCAGGTGCTGGAACAGATCATGGTCGCCAACCTGAAGGATACCGAGCAGAGCTGGCGGTTGTTGCCGGACGGTTCGTCCACGCGTATGAAGGCCGGCAAGGGCGAGGAGCCCTTCAACGTCCACAACTACTTCATGACCAATCCGAGTCTGTCCGGCCGTGGCAAGTCGCTCCAGGAATCTTCGCCCCGCCGGCTCACCCGGCGTGCCGAGCGCCAGCAGTCCCAGCAATCCTCCTGAGGGACTCCGACGTTGAGCAAGCAGCCGCGCAGGCGCGACCCCAGCGTCGCCGTCATCGACATCGGCTCGAATTCGGTGCGCCTCGTGGTGTACGAGGCGCTGGCCCGCAGCCTGGTCACGGTGTTCAACGAAAAGGCGCTGTGCGGGCTCGGGCGCGAGGTGCAGACCACCGGGCTGCTGACCGAAGACGCGGTCAGCAAGGCGCTGGTTGCGCTGAGGCGGTTTCGCGCGCTGATCCGGGTCATGAAGGTCGGCAAGGTGTTCGCGATCGCCACCGCCGCCTGCCGCGACGCCAAGAACGGGCCGGACTTCATCGCCGAGGCCGAACGGATCTGCGGCGTTACCATCGAGATCCTGTCGGGACCGCGCGAAGCCAAGCTGTCGGCGCTGGGGGTGATCTCAGGGGTGCACAAGCCGAACGGCGTCGTTGGGGATCTGGGCGGCGGCTCGCTCGAACTGATCGACGTCCGCGGCAATGCGGTGCGCAAGGGCGTGACGCTGCCGCTCGGCAGCCTTGCCCTGCAGGACGCCTCGCAGAAATCACTCAAGCGTGCCGAGCGGATCGCTCAGCAATTGCTGTCGGAGGCGGGGCCGCTGAAGACCGCCCGCGGCCGCACGTTCTACGCGGTCGGCGGAACCTGGCGCGCGCTCGCCCGCATCCACATCATCCAGAGCGGCCATTCGCTCAAAGTGATGCACGGCTATTCGATCTCGGCGGCGGAAGCGCTGCGCTTCGCGCAGCGGCTGCGGGTGCTGGTGGCGGCCAATCAGCTCGCCGATATCGAGGTCATCGCCGATGCGCGACGGCCGCTGCTGGCCTATGCGGCGGTCGTGCTCGAATACGTCATCCGGATCGCCAAGCCGAAGACGATCGTGTTCTCGACCTACGGCGTGCGCGAAGGGTTGCTTTACGAGCAATTGCCGCCGGAGGAGCGCGCCAAGGACGGGCTGCTGTGCGCTGCGCAGAATCTGAATCTGCTGCTGTCGCGATCGGCGCGTCACGCCGAGGAGCTGATCGAGTGGACCGACCGGCTGTTCCGCGTCGCCAAGGTCAAGGAAACCGAAGAGGATCGCCGGCTGCGGCGCGCGGCCTGCCTGATGTCGGATGTCGGCTGGCGGGTGCATCCCGATCATCGCGGCGAACAGACTTTGTCGCTGATCGCGAACGCCAATTTCGGCGACGTCACCCATCGCGACCGCGCCTTCATGGGGTTGTCGGTGTACTACCGCTACGCCGGCTTCAGCGAGCAGAACGAGCCGCCGATGTCGGCGCGCGAACTGGTGACCGAAGCGCTCGACGAGCGCGCGCGGCTGCTCGGGGCGGCGTTCCGGGTCGCGCATCTGATCAGCGCGGCGCGGCCGGGTGTGCTGCCGGCGACGCATTTCCGCACCGAGGGCCGCAAGCTGATGCTGGTGTTCGAGCATAGCCTGGTCGATCTGGTCGCCGACCGCGTCGGCAGCCGGTTCAAGCAGCTCGCCAAGATGGTCGGCCGTTCAGGGACGATCGTGCTGCGCTGAAGCCGCTTAGAGCAGTTCTGCTTTTTATAGAATCAGAGCTGATCCGCACCGCGTGCCACACGCACAACCTCATGGTGAGGAGGCGCGTAGCGCCGTCTCGAACCATGTGATGCGGGGAATGCGTTGCCCCATCCTTCGAGACGCCCGGCTTCGCCGGGCTCCACAGGATGAGGACTCAGTGCCTTCGGAAAGGTCGGATCGTTTCAATCAAACGATGAACCGCTCTGGCTTGCGACGGCTCACACCAGGATGTGGTTGACCGGCTTCGGCAACGGCGGCAGGTCGGTTTCGCCGAGAGCTTCGCGCAGATTGATCTCGATGGTGTCGGCCAGCGCAGCGATCGGCAGATCGTTGGGCAATTGGCCGAACGGCTCTTCCAGCTCGGAGCCGAGCGCGTCGAGGCCGAAGAAGGTGTAGGCCGCCAGCGCGGTGGCGAACGGCGTCAGCCAGCCGAGGGTGTTGGCGAAGCCGAACGGCAGCAGCAGGCAGAATACGTAGGCGGTTCGGTGCAGCAGCAGCGAATAGCCGAACGGCACCGGCGTCGAACGGATGCGTTCGCATGCGGCCTGCACCATCGCCATCTGGCCGATGGTGCGATCGATGATCTGGAACGGGATGTCGCGCAATTCGCCGCTGCGATGCAGGGCAGCGAGTTCGGCCTGCATCGCCGAGAGGATGACTTCGGGCGCGTTGCGGCTGGCCTCATAGCGCGCGCGGGTCTCGGCGCTAAGGTGGCGCGTCACCTTGGTGGTGTCGCTTCCCGGGCGAAGGTGCAGCACCAGCGCCTGGGCGAACGCCATCGCCAGCGTCAGCAGCTTCTGGCGGCTGCGCTCCGGATCGGCGCCGGAGCAGGGCAGGATCTGCGTCTGCCGCGCCAGATTGCGGCTCAGACAGATCAGTTCGCCCCAGTGGCGGCGCGCTTCCCACCAACGGTCGTAACAGGCGTTGTTGCGGAAACCCATGAAGATCGACAGCGCGATGCCGAGCACCGTGAACGGCGCGCTGTTGAAATCCGAGACGAGGCCCGGATAGGCGTGGTGCGCCCACACCACCGCGACCGACAGGCCGGCGATGAGCAGGGCCTGCGGAAAAATCCGCTGCACCACCGAGCCTTGGACCAGAAAGAAGAGCTGAAGCAGATTGGGCTGCGGTCGAACGATCATTGATCGGCGCTTTAGCTCCGAGTAGCGGCGCTGCGTTCGACCTGGATCACCTTGCCGCGTTCGATCGCCAGCGACAGCCGGCCGTGCTTGAGGGCGAGTGCAGCCTCGCCGAACAGCTCGCGCCGCCAGCCGCGCAGCGCGCCGACATCGGCGTTGTCGTCGGCTGCGATCTGTTCGAGGTCGTCGACGGTGGCGATCACCTTGGCGGCGACCGCATGACGCTCGGAGGTCATCCGCAGCAGCACCTTGAGCAGTTCGACGATCGCGGTGCCGTTGGAGTTGTTGCGCGGCTTGTCGATCTTCGGCAGCGTCGACGGATCACGCGCCAGCCCACGTTGCACTGCTGCGACGATCTCGGTGCCCCATTTCGAGCGATCGAACCCCTTCGGCAGCGAGCGCAGATTGGCCAGCTTCTCCAGCGAGGTCGGCGCATGGGTGGCGATGTCGCCGAGCGCGTCGTCCTTGAGAACGCGCGAGCGCGGCACGTCGCGGCTCTGCGCTTCCTGCTCGCGCCAGGCCGCGATCTCCATCAGCACCGCCAGCTCTTTCGGCTTGCGCACCCGGGTCTTCAGCCGCTCCCAGGCACGCTCCGGGTGCACGTCGTAGGTGCTCGGCGAGGTGAGGACTTCCATCTCCTCGCTGACCCAATCGCTGCGGCCGCGTTTCTTCAGGTCGGCATCGAGCGCGGCGAACACGTCGCGCAGATGGGTGACGTCGGAGACCGCGTAGTGAACCTGCTCCTCGGTGAGAGGCCGGCGCGACCAGTCGGTGAAGCGGTGGGTCTTGTCCGGGCGGTGACCGGTGATGCGCTCGACGAGCTGGTCGTAAGCGATGCTGTCGCCATAGCCGAGGACCATCGCGGCGACCTGGGTGTCGAAAATCGGATGCGGCACGATGCCGGCGCGATGCCAGACGATTTCAATGTCCTGACGGGCGGCGTGGAAGACCTTCAGCACCTGCTCGTTCGCCATCAGGTCGAAGAACGGCTTCAGGTCGATGCCATCGGCCAGCGCGTCGATCACCAGCGCGTCCTCGGCGCTCGCCATCTGCACGACGCACAGCAATGGATAGAACGTCGTCTCCCGGAGAAACTCGGTGTCGACCGTGATGACGGGGTGGCGGGCGAGACGGGCGCAGGCGTCGGCAAGCTGCTCGGAAGTTGAAATCAGGTCCATCAAACTCTGTCGCGTTCGGGGACGGCAGTGGGCGACAATCGGCCGCGCCGGCTGGCCAAAGCCGTCGAATCCCGTCCACTAGACACGCTCGCCCGGCGTCGATCAAGTTCCGCAGAAGGTTTCCAGCACCCGTTCATGGGGCTGCGGCGGCTCCGCATAGCGGGCGAATTCCGCCTTTTCCTCGAAGGGGTTGGCGAGCACCGCCAGGAACTCTTCGAAAGCACCGAAATCATCCCGGTCGACGGCCGCCCGGATCACCGCTTCGACCTGATGGTTACGGGGGATGTAGGCCGGGTTGACCCGGCGCATCGCGTCCCGGCGGGTGGAACCGTCCTGCGGCTCGGCCGCGATCCGCGCCCGCCACCGCGGCGCCCATTCGTCGAAGGCCGAAGGATCCGCGAACAGGGTGCGGACCTCGCTGAGATCCGACGGATCGGCAGCGGCGTCGCTCAGGCGGCGGAAGGCGAGGGTGAAGTCGGCTTCGCCCTTGGCCAGGGCCGCCAGAAATTCCTGCGAGAGCTGTTGATCGTCCGGCTGGCTGGTGAACAGGCCGAGCTTGGCCGCCAGCTTGGCAAGATAGGCGGCGTTGAACCGCTCTGCGTAGCCGCCGAGCGCGTCTTGGGCGATGCCGACGCCCTTGTCGTCGTCATCGGCCAGCAGCCTGACCAGGCACTCGGCCAGCCGGGTCAGGTTCCACAATGCGATCGGCGGCTGGTTGCCGTAGGCGTAGCGGCCGAACTGGTCGATCGAGGAGTAGACGGTCTTCGGATCGAAGCTGTCCATGAAGGCACAGGGACCATAATCGATGGTCTCGCCGGCGATCGAGCAGTTGTCGGTGTTCATCACCCCGTGGATGAAACCGATCATCATCCAGCTCGCCACCAGTTCCGCCTGCCGGCCGATCACGCCTTCGAGCAGGGCCAGATAGGGCGAGGGGGCCTCCGCTGCCTCCGGGTAGTGGCGGGCGATGGCATGGTCGGCGAGCGCCCGCACGCTGTCGAGATCGCCCCGGGCGGCGAAATACTGGAAGGTGCCGACCCGGATGTGGCTGGATGCCACCCGCGTCAGCACAGCGCCCGGCTGGATCGGATCGCGCAGCACCGTCTCGCCAGTCAGCACAGCCGCGAGCGAGCGGGTGGTCGGGATGCCAAGAGCTGCCATTGCCTCGCTGACGATGTACTCGCGCAGCACCGGGCCGAGCGCGGCGCGGCCGTCGCCCCTTCGGGAAAACGGGGTGCGGCCGGCGCCCTTGAGCTGGATATCGCGACGAACGCCGTGGCGGTCGATCACCTCACCGAGCAGGATCGCCCGGCCGTCGCCGAGCTGCGGCACGAAGTTGCCGAACTGGTGGCCGGCATAGGCCATCGCGATCGAAGCAGCGGTTTCCGGCATTCGGTTACCGGAAAGGATCTCCGCGCCTTCGGGCGTCTCGAGCAGGTCCGGATCAAGCCCGAGCTGTCGCGCGAGGGGGCGGTTCAGCTTGATCAACCGGGGGGCGGCGACCGGCGTGGGCGCAACTCGCGCGAAGAAGTTCTGCGGGAGCGCCACGTAGCTGTTGTCGAACGGAAAATGCGCTGTCATCGATCACCAGTTAAGAACGGTTCGCTGCTTCGACAATCCGCCCGAAACCGGCCGGTTTCAACTGTTTCGGCGGAAAAGCTGCAATCCGGAAAGGCTGGCGGGGAAGGCTGCCGCGGTGCCGGACGGGAGAGCCGATAGTGGTGAGTGCTCGTTCCGCATCTGGTTGCCGCGGTGGGTTCGCTCGGGTAAACCCTGACGCTCTCCGCAACGGCTTGCGGACACGCGATTCTGCCTGAAGACGGCTTTCCCGGGATTTCCATGCACCGTTATCGAACCCACACCTGCGGCGCGCTCCGCGACAGCCATATCGACCAGACCGTCCGCCTGTCGGGCTGGTGCCACCGCATTCGCGACCATGGCGGCGTGCTGTTCATCGATCTGCGCGACCATTACGGCATCACCCAGTGCGTCGCCGATCCGGATTCGCCGGCATTCAAGGACGCCGAGAAGCTGCGCGCCGAATGGGTGGTGCGGATGGACGGCCGGGTCCGCCGCCGTCCCGAAGGCACCGAAAATCCCGACCTGCCGACCGGCGCGGTCGAAGTGTTCGTCACCGAGATCGAAGTGCTCGGCCCGGCGGGCGAGCTGCCGCTGCCGGTGTTCGGCGAGCAGGAATACCCGGAAGACGTGCGGCTGCGCTATCGCTTCCTCGACCTGCGCCGCGAAAAGCTGCACCAGAACATCATGACGCGTGGCGCCATCGTCGACTCGATGCGCCGGCGCATGAAGGAGCAGGGCTTCTTCGAATTCCAGACCCCGATCCTGACGGCGTCGTCGCCGGAAGGCGCGCGCGACTTCCTGGTGCCGAGCCGCATCCATCCCGGCAAGTTCTACGCGCTGCCGCAGGCGCCGCAGCAGTACAAGCAACTGCTGATGATGTCGGGCTTCGATCGTTACTTCCAGATCGCGCCGTGTTTCCGCGACGAAGACCCGCGCGCCGATCGTCTGCCGGGCGAGTTCTATCAGCTCGACGTCGAGATGAGCTTCATCACTCAGGAGGACGTATTCGCCGCGATGGAGCCGGTGATCACCGGCGTGTTCGAGGAATTCGCCAAGGGCAAGCGCGTCACCAAGGGCTGGCCGCGCATCGCATTCGCGGACTCGATGCGCAAATACGGCACCGACAAGCCGGACCTGCGCAATCCGATCGAGATGCAGGATGTCTCCGAGCATTTCCGCGGCTCCGGCTTCAAGGTGTTCGCGCGGATGCTCGAAGAAGAGCGCAATCAGGTCTGGGCGATCCCCGGTCCGGGCGGCGGCTCCCGAGCATTCTGCGACCGCATGAACTCGTGGGCGCAGGGCGAAGGCCAGCCGGGCCTCGGCTACATCATGTGGCGCGAAGGCGGCGAGGGTGCCGGTCCGCTTGCGAACAACATCGGGCCGGAGCGCACCGAAGCGATCCGCGCCGCGCTCGGCCTCAAGGCCGGCGATGCCGCGTTCTTCGTGGCCGGCGATCCGTCCAAGTTCGTCAAGTTCGCCGGGCTCGCGCGCACCCGGGTCGGCGAGGAATTGAACCTGATCGACAAGGATCAGTTCTCGCTCGCCTGGGTGGTGGACTTCCCGATGTACGAGTACAACGAGGACGACAAGAAGGTCGACTTCTCGCACAATCCGTTCTCGATGCCGCAGGGCGGCATGGAGGCGCTGACGTCGCAGGATCCGCTGACCATCAAGGCGTTCCAGTACGACATCACCTGCAATGGCTACGAGATCGCCTCGGGCGGCATCCGCAACCATCGTCCCGAGGCGATGGTGAAGGCGTTCGAGATCGCCGGCTATGGCGAGCAGGAAGTGATCGACCGGTTCGGCGGCATGTATCGCGCCTTCCAGTACGGCGCGCCGCCGCATGGCGGCATGGCGGCGGGCGTCGACCGCATCGTGATGCTGCTGTGCGGCACCACCAACCTGCGCGAAATCTCGCTGTTCCCGATGAACCAGCGTGCCGAAGATCTGCTGATGGGGGCGCCGTCGGAGGTGTCGCCCAAGCAACTTCGCGAACTGCACATCCGGCTCAATCTGCCCGACGCCAAGTAAGCGTCGGGCAACGAGTCGAAACCAACCACAATGGCGGGGGAACGTATGGCGTCGTATTCCGAAGATCTTCAGGCGGCAGCGCTCGGCTATCATCGCCGGCCGAAGCCCGGAAAGCTGGAGATTCAGGCATCGAAGCCGCTCGCCAACCAGCGCGACCTCGCGCTGGCCTATTCCCCCGGGGTCGCCGCAGCCTGTAACGCGATCGCCGCCGATCCGGCGCAGGCCGCCGAACTCACCGTGCGATCCAATCTGGTCGCCGTCGTCACCAACGGCACGGCGGTGCTCGGCCTCGGCAATATCGGGCCGCTCGCCGCCAAGCCGGTGATGGAAGGCAAGGCGGTTCTGTTCAAGAAGTTCGCCGGCATCGACGTGTTCGACATCGAGATCGCGGCCGACACCGTCGATCGCGTGGTCGACACCGTGGCGGCGCTGGAGCCGACCTTCGGCGGCATCAACCTCGAAGACATCAAGGGGCCGGAGTGCTTCGAGATCGAGGCGATGCTGAAGGACCGGATGAAGATCCCGGTGTTTCACGACGATCAGCACGGCACCGCGATCATCGTCGGCGCTGCGGTGAAGAACGCGATGGCGCTGACCGGCAAGAACATCGCCGAGGTCAAGATCGTGACCGCAGGCGCCGGCGCGGCTGCGCTGGCCTGTCTAAATTTGCTGGTGTCGCTCGGCGCGCAGCGCAAGAACATCTGGGTCTGTGACCTCGAAGGCCTGGTGTACGAAGGCCGCAATGTTCTGATGGACCGCTGGAAAGAGGTCTATGCGCAGAAAACCGACAAGCGGACGCTGGCCGAAGTCATCCCGGGCGCCGACATCTTCCTCGGCCTCTCCGGTCCTAACGTTTTGTCGCAGGACATGGTCAAGGAAATGGCCGAGCGACCGCTGGTGATGGCGCTCGCCAATCCGACGCCGGAAATCATGCCGGACGAGGTGCGCAAGGCGCGCCCCGATGCGATGATCTGCACCGGCCGTTCGGACTTCCCGAACCAGGTCAACAACGTCCTGTGCTTCCCCTACATCTTCCGCGGCGCGCTCGACGTCGGCGCCACCGCGATCAACGAAGCGATGAAGCACGCGGCGGTCGACGCCATCGCTCAGCTCGCGCGCGAGGCGCCGTCTGATCCGGTGTCGGTCGGTCTCGACAATGACGAGGCGTTCGGCTTCGGTCCGGGATCGCTGATCCCGAGCCCGTTCGACCCGCGCCTGATTTTGCGGATCGCGCCCGCGGTGGCGATGGCCGCGATGGATTCCGGTGTCGCGACCCGGCCGATCACCTCGTTCGACGATTACTACGCGCAGCTCGAGCGGTTCGCGTTCCGCTCCGGTCTGGTGATGAAGCCGGTGTTCGCCAAGGCGAAGGGGCAGCCGGTCCGCGTGATCTACGCCGAAGGCGAGGACGAGAAGGTGCTGCACGCGGTGCAGACCATCCTCGAAGAGAAGCTGGCGCGGCCGATCCTGGTCGGGCGACCGGCGGTGGTCGAGGCGCGGATCAAGCGCTCGGGCCTGTCGATCCGCCCCGGCGAGGACTTCGACCTCGTCAACCCTCAGGACGACCCGCGCTATCGCTCCTACGTGCAGTCCTATATCGACATCGCCGGCCGCGCCGGCGTCACGCCGGCGGCGGCGCGCACGGTGGTGCGGACCAACTCGACGGTGATCGCGGCGCTCGCGGTGGCACGCGGCGAGGCAGACGCGATGATCTGCGGCCTCGACGGCCGCTACATGAATCACCTGCGCCACGTCCGCGACGTGATCGGCCGGCGCCCCGGGGTGTCGGACTACGCGGCGCTGGCGCTGCTGATCACCAAAAAGGGCCCGATCTTCATCGCCGACACCCAGGTGCGGCCGAATCCGACCGCCGAAGAGCTGGCCGAGCTTGCGGCGCTCGCTGCGGTCCACGTCCAGCGCTTCAACATCAAGCCGAAGATCGCCTTCCTGTCGCATTCGGATTTCGGCAGCTTCCCGACCGACTCGTCGTTGAAGATGCGCCGCGCCACCGCGATCCTCGCCGAGAAGCATCCGGAGATCGAAGCCGACGGCGAGATGCAGGGCGACAGCGCGCTGTCGGAAACCTCGCGGCAGATGATCCTGCCGCATTCGCGGCTGACCGGCGTCGCCAACGTGCTGATCATGCCCAATCTCGACACCGCCAACGTCGCCTATCAGATGATCAAGGTGGTGGGCGAGGCGCTGCCGGTCGGCCCGATCCTGATCGGCCCGGCACTGCCGGCGCACATCCTGACGCCGTCGGCGACGCCGCGCGGCATCCTCAACATGACCGCGGTGGCGGTGGTCGAGGCGCAGGAGCGGGCGGGGCGGCACCAGGGCACGCTGTTCGCCTGACCGCGCCGCAGCCTGTCGGGCTGCTGCGTTTTGTACGTTGGAAAACCCGCTGCGCCGTGCTCATACTGACGGCGCCCGGCGGCGCGCTTGCCGCCGGCAAGCGGGGATGCCAATGCCGGTCTTGATCGCACTCGGGCGCTTTCTGTTCTCCGTCCTGTTCATCTTCTCCGGCGCATCCAAGCTGCTCGACCTGCCTGCGACCACTCAGGCGGCCGGCAAGTTCGTGGTGCCAGAGATGCTGGTCGGCTACACGGCGCAGCTCGAGCAGGCGGCCGGCATGCCGTTCGCTCAGATGCTGGCGCTGGCGGCGGGCGGCATCGAGCTGTTGTGCGGTCTGCTGATCGCGCTGAACTTTGGCGCGCGGTTCTGTGCGCTGGTGCTGATCGTATTCGTCGCGGTCGGAACCTACTACTTCCACGACTTCTGGAATCAGACCGGCCCGGAGGCTCAGACCAATCTGACGGTCGCGCTGAAGAACCTGTCGTTGGTCGGCGGACTGCTGATCATCGCCGGGATCGGCAGGGGTGGCGCCGCGTCCGGTGGCCACGCCTGATCGCGCTCAGCCGCGGCGCCAGGCGGTGACGCTGACGTCGTGGTCGGCGTCGAGGATCTGCCGGTCGGCCGGGCATAGGCCGTGTGCCGACAGGATCTGCTCGGGCGTCCGCTCGGGCACGCCCGGAAAGCACGGCTCGCCGCCCGGCAGCCGCGCGTGCGGCGCCTGCGACAGAAAGAACGTGTCGTAGCGATCGAAGAACAGCGCGAACACGTCGGGCCCGCCGATGATCGCTACCGTGCCGCTGCTCACGCCGGCGCGGATGCAGGCGTCTTCGAACGAGGCGCCGGCCGGATTCCACAGCACCGCTTTCGGGTTCGACGGGTCGGGTGCGAGGCGCGCGACCTGCCGGGTCACGATCAGGCGGCGGCGCAGCGGCGAGTTCGGCTGGTCCTCGAACGAATTGCGGCCGTGCACGATCAGGTCGGCGCGGTCGAGCGCGGCGGCGAAGAACGCCTGATCGCCGGGGAATTTCAGCGCATCGGGCATCAGCCGATCAGCGTCGGCGAGGTTGCCCTCCGCCGACACGATCACGCAGCCTTCGATCGTCAATCCCGTCGTCGCCGTCATCGGCGCGTTGCGATCCGCATCAGGGAACTGCGGCCGGCTATTCGGAGACGGTCTGAACCACGGCGTTGACCGGCCGGGTGCTTACCGTCGGCAGCGCCGAGCTCTTGACGAGTTCCTCGTCGTATTGCGGCAGCGTCTGCACCGGCGCCTTGGCACGCATGTGCACCACCTTGTAGCCGCCGGCTTTCAGCCGCCGCAGCAGTTCCGGCAGCGCCTCGGCGGTGCTCTTCTGGAAATCGTGCATCAGGATGATGCCCTTGCCGCGCTTGTCGAGCTTGTTCATCACGGTGTCGACCACCTGCTGCGACTTGCGCGCCTTGAAGTCGAACGAGTCGAGGTCGCAGGAGAACATCGCGACGTTGCGGGTGCCGAGATAGGTCACCAGCGCCGGCGGGTGCTGCAGCGCCGGGAAGCGGAAGAACGGCGCCGGCGCGCCGCCGATCGCCCACTTCACCGCAGCGAAACCCTTCTCGATCTCGTCCTTGGCCTGCTGCTCGGTGAGCTTCTTGTTGGCCAGATTGGCGTGCGACCAGGTGTGCGCGCCGACCGTATGGCCGGAGGCGGCGACCTGCTTCAGCAATTCCGGATAGTAGGTGGCGTGTTTGCCGATCGGGAAGAAGATCGCGCGGGTGCACTGGTCGGCCAGCGCCTTCAGCACCGCCGGCGTGGTCGCCTGCCACGGACCGTCGTCGAAGGTCAGCACCACTTCCTTGTCGCGCAGGAAGTCGAGCTGCTTGAAATGCTCGAAGCCGAAGCCGGGACCGCCGGTGGTGTCGATCTCGACGATGCGGCCGACGCCGAGCGCGTCCGGATTGGCGCAGACCGGTTTGGCCGCGGCCGCCGGTTGCGGGGCGGGCGCCGGAGCGGGCGCGGCGGCCAACGGGGCGGCGGCCGGCTGCGGGGCAGTAGCGGCGGTCGCCTTCGGAGCCTGCGCCATGGCCGCGGTGGTCCCGAGGGAAACCACACCTGCAACGATCAAAGCTGCCGTGATCCGCATGCCGAAGTCCTTCCGCCGTATGCTCGTCCGAAGCCGCGGGGCCGGCCGAGTCGGGCCGGCGCACGCGCCGCACAAGGTAGAGGCTCGCCAGCAGTGGCGCCAACGGTTTTTGACGCGGTCCGGGAGTTGCCCGCAGATTCGACAGCCCGGAAACGGCTAGTTGAGCGGGACGATGAAATCGGTGCCTCTGCCGGTTTCGCCGGCCGAGATGCTGTGATCGGACACGATCAGTGAGCCACCGTTGGTCAGCGCTTCGGCGATCCGCTTCAGGGCTTCCGGCGGAATCGTCAGCCGGTCGAGGGCTTCAGCCGGGCTGTTGGCTTCACGCGGCGCCTTGGCTTCGCTCGCCAGAGTATTGCCGGAACGGCGGGATTTGCTCCGCACTTCAGGTTCCGCATGAGCGACCGCGGCCGGCGACATCACTGTCCAGCGGACGCTCTGGTCGTTGCCGAGTTCGGCGGTGAAAACATGGGTGCCGAGCGGCCGGTCGCCTGCCGCGATCGTCACCGGAACGTCGAACAGCGGCGTCTGGTTCTGCCGCACATACAGCCGGCTGTCTTTGCCACTGACGAACGCGGCGATCTGCTGCCTCGGATTCGGAGCCGGGAGGGCGGTCGCGGTCGAGGCTTCCGCGGCCGCTGCATTCGACTGGCCTTGGGCGGGCTGTTGGTCGGCCTGGACGGCAGCGATCTTGTCCTGCGGCTTGGCCGGGGCGCCGGCATCGCCCGTTTCCGTCGCCTTGTCGGAGCCGGCTTTGCCGGACGAGGCGTCGGTGAGGGTGACGGCTGCAGCGGCCGCGTCCGCCGTTCGCACCGGCGCCGCCGCCGTAGGTTTGTCGCTGTCGAGCGCGATGCCGCGCCGCAGCCCTTCAGGGGCGATGATCTGATCGGCCGATCTGTCGACCGCAGCTTTCTGGTCCGGCTTGGCGGTGATCGCCGCCTCGGGCGAGTCTGCGACCATCGGTTCGGGATCTGGCGCCAGCTTCTTCGTCGCCAGCAGCGGGTGCGCGAAGCTGGCCGGGGTGACGTCGCCCGCCGAGACGATCACGCGGGCGCCCATCCGGGTCCAGCCCCACATCTTGATCGCGAACGGCATCGGCATCCGGATGCAGCCGTGCGACGCCGGATAGCCGGGAAGCGCACCGGCGTGGAGGGCGATGCCCGACCAGGTGATGCGCTGCATGTAGGGCATCGGGGCGCCGCTGTAGATGTTGGAGCGGTGGTATTTGTTCTTCTGAATAACGCTGAACACGCCCAGCGGCGTCGCGTGACCACGCATGCCGGTCGACACCGGGGTTTCGGCAAACAGGCCGTTGGCGTCGTAGACACGGAGCTTCTGCTGCTCGATCGAGACCGCTATCACCACCGGACCCTGCGGTTTCGATGCCTGTTTTTCGATCTGCCTTTCGAGCTGGTGGTCGAGTTGAAGCCGCTTGCGAGGGGGCTGCCGCTTCGGCGCGGGAGGTGGCGGTGCCTCGTAGATCGGCGCTTCCTCCGACCAGTACCAATAGGGCGACGCTTCTGCGGCAGGTGCGGCCGCGATGGCAATTGCCAGAACGCCGGCCCCCAGCGTTGTGCGAGACAGCGTCGAATGGCCGACACGGCAGTTGCCGGTGCAGGAGTAACGTCGATCGGTGCGATCGGCATCGCCGTGAAATACGCGCACGTGGCTCTTCCCCGAATCTTGCCGCCAGAATGTTAGATGAGTCTCTCTGGCATCAGGCACGTTCACGCTCCCTGCGAACGACCTCACGACCTGACTGACCGTAACAAAAAAGCTTCACCGGAGGTTAAACGCGGCGGCGGGCAAGAGTTGCATCTTTCAAACCGGCGATCTGCGCACCAAATGCACAGAACCGTTGCTATGGAGACTTCGATGAACCGGCGTGCCTCTCTCTTTTGCGTCTCACGCTTCAAATCGGGCGCGCTTGCGCTGCTCGCACTCGCGGCCGTGGGCGTATCCACCGCCGCAGCAGCGGACGATCCTGACCTGATCTTCCGCCGCTCGACGGTGTTCAAGCTGCTCAGCCCGAACGACAAGCTTGCGGTCTATGCGGTCGACGATCCCGAGGTGCAGGGCGTCGCTTGTCATTTCACGGTGCCGGAGCGCGGCGGCTTCAAAGGCTGGCTCGGCCTCGCCGAGGAAGTCTCGGACATCTCGCTGGCGTGCCGTCAGGTCGGTCCGATTCACTTCAAGGGCAAGCTGGATCAGGGCGACGACATGTTCAGCAAACGTCGGTCCGTGTTCTTCAAGAAGATGCAGATCGTCCGCGGCTGCGACCCGAAGCGCAATGTCCTGGTCTATATGGTGTACTCGGACCGCCTGATCGAAGGCTCGCCGAAGAACTCGACCTCGTCGGTGCCGGTTATGCCGTGGGGTGGAGACACCACCGTGGAGAAATGCGGGGACTTCTTCAAATAGCCGTCTTCAATCGACTGTCTTCAATTGAGCGTCTTCAATTGATCGTTCGCACCATTCGGCGCTTCGAGGCTATCGAAGCGCCGAAGTAGCAAAGGGAGGCCGTCTCGCCTCAGGCGGTCTCCCGGTCGTTCGCTATCGGTTGCAACGTCGTGCCGTGCGCCGGGGCACGATAGCCGACCAGCCTGACCAGCCGCTGCGGCATGCATTGGGTGGCGGGATGGCCGAACGGCCCTTGCAAGGCCATCTCACCCGACGTCGCAACACCTCTGCGCCGTTCGTGGTGAGGATCGGTGCGCGGGGAAAGACGCCGCTCTGCAGTGCGATCGCTGCTGCCGCCGTCGCCGAGGGCATTACCGGCCATCATGATTTCCTCCATCGTTTGTTAACGTCGATCGGTGTGAATCGTTGCCGCCTCGCCGAGGCGACATGATCCACACCGGAGCGGGCTTTTCGTGACGCAGTCCGGCGAGCCGGTGCGACGGGGGATCCGTTAGCGTCCCGAACGCGGGCGTCGAGGCTTTCGACGTCCAGCTCTCGATCGTCCCGATCCTCAACGTGCAGGTCTTCGCTGCGGTCGCGATTGCCGAACCGCGATGATCTGCACCCGACGTCACAGCGCGGTTCAAAGCTCGAACACGCCAAGCTCCGCAACTTCTCATTTGTAATGCCGATCCAATGAAATTACTAGCCTCGAAACAAGCCGGTTAGTGTTGGTAATCGAGGAGAGCAGAGGCCATTGGCGGTATTTGCCGGTCGCCGGCTCCTCTAGGTCGGCTCCCCTAGCGTGGGCTAACTACGCGCCTATTGATGACGTGGTGATGTCACCGCAGGCGACCACAGGAGCCCCGGATGGGCGACTTTAGTCGTGTGCCGCAGCTCCGGAACCCGGAGCCGGTCGCTCTGAAAAGCCGATGATTTTCCCTCGAATGTTTCGTCGCCGCCGCGCCCACGAAACAATTCGGACGTGGGACGAAACCAAATGCTCTCGGCGGCGCAGCAGTCAGGAAACACAGCTTGGTTATCAACCCGTCAACGGACGCAGCAGCGATCATCGCCGCAAACGGCGGGTGATTGGTACGAAGCTGCCGTCGGTTGTCTGGCTCGTGCCCGGCTGCTCGGGTTCAGGCAGGCGAGGTGGCGACGTCGCCGCACGGAGTGGGTGAATTGGTGACCATGCTACGGATGTCGGCGCTGGTGGTCGGCCTCGGGCTGATGATCGGTAGCGCGGCGCAAGCGCAGACACGGTCGCTGTTCGTCGTTCAGGACGCGCGCACCGATTTTATCCGGCAGTGCACGATACACATGACAGGGCGGTGGGCGCATCCGGATGCGGTGTGTCGCTGTCTGCACGATCACGCCGCCGCGATGGTGCCCGACAGCGATCTTCGTCTCGCCTTGCTTCGTGGCATCCGCGAAAGCGGCGTTCCGTCCATCGATAACGAATGGGTGCCGCGCACCAAGCAGTCTCAGATCAACGCGACCTTTACGTTGATCGCCAAGCCGGCGCTCCAGTGCATGTTCGACCCGCTCGACTAGCGGCGCTGCCGCAGAGTGTCCGGCGCCTCAGCGGCGGACCCGCTGAATGCACTTTCGTGTCGCGGTGACGCCCGAAGCCGATAGCGTCGCTCCGGTGATCTCCTTGATCTGACCGTTGGGGCACGATCCATCGTCGACCAGGATCTTCTGACCAAGCCGCAGGCTGGTGATGTCCTGCTCGCGCGAGACCTGCTGCTGTGCCGCGGCGGGGGCAGCGACCGCCAGGACGGCGGCAACGCCGAGTGCGAGCGTGGTGAGCGGCGTTCGGGGATGGTGAGAGGCGAACATCAGATCTCCTGATCGGGGCGTGCGGCATGAGGGCATGATTCGAGTGCAGGGCCAAACTGCATGGAAAATCGGGCGATCTGTGGTTTGATCCGCGCGCCGGTGTCAGAACGAACAACAAGGAGCGCACATCCGCATGAGCGACGACGATCTCAACCGCCGCATTCTCGACGCCGTCGATGCCGGTTTCGATACCCAACTCGCCACCACCCGTGATTTCGTCGCGATTCCAAGCACCCGCGGCGCAGAAGGCCCGTGTCAGGACATGATGGCTGATCTGTTGCGGCAGCGCGGCTACGAGGTCGACGACTGGCATATCGAACTCGACGATCTGAAAGACCTGCGTGGTTATGGTCCGATCGAGCACGATTTTTCGAAGGCGCGAACGGTGGTGGGCACCTATCGTCCGTCCAACAATGCCGGCCGTTCGTTGATCCTGCAGGGCCATTGCGACGTGGTGCCGGCGGGGCCGCTCGAGATGTGGGACACCCCGCCATTTTCGCCCGTGATCAAGGACGGCCGGATGTATGGCCGCGGCGCCTGCGACATGAAGTCCGGCACCATCGGCGCGCTGTATGCACTGGATGCGATCAAGGCCGCCGGCTTGCGCCCGACGGGCCGCATTCATTTCCAATCGGTGATCGAAGAGGAGAGCACCGGTGTCGGCGCGCTCTCCACGTTGCAGCGCGGCTATCGCGCCGATGCCTGTTTCATCCCGGAGCCGACCGGCGGCAAGATGGTGCGATCGCAGGTCGGAGTGATCTGGTTTCGATTGAAGGTGCGCGGCTATCCGGTGCACGTCGCCACCGCCGGCTCGGGCTCGAATGCGATTACGGCCGCCTATCACCTGATCGAAGCGCTTGGAAAACTCGAGGAGGAGTGGAATCGCCGTGCGGCCAGCGATCCGCACTTCAAGACGCTGGCGCATCCGATCAACTTCAATCCCGGCATCATCAAAGGCGGCGACTGGGCGTCCAGCGTTCCGGCGTGGTGCGACGTCGATTGCCGGATTGCGATCCTGCCAGGCTGGTCGGTCGCCGATCATCAGGCCGAGATTATGGCCTGCGTCGCGGCGGCAGCGCGCGACCACCGCTTCCTGTCGAACAATCCGCCCCAGGTCGAGTGGTCGGGCTTTCTCTCCGAAGGCTACGAGTTGAAGAACGCCGCCGAGCCGGAAGCTGCGTTCGGCAAGGCGTATCAGGCTGTGTACGGCGGCGAGGTACAGGATCTGGTGTTCACCGCCCTGACCGATACCCGGTTCTATGGTCTCAACTACAACATCCCGAGCCTATGCTTCGGTGCGTCGGGCGAAGCCATGCACGGCTTCAACGAGTACATCGATCTGGATTCGCTACGCCAATCGACTAAGGCGACCGCACTGTTCATCGCCGAATGGTGCGGCGTCGAGCCCGCTTGAGGCAGGCGATCGAGAAGATGTCGATGACCTGACAGGTCATTGCTCCGAGGCGGATCGGCAGGCATCGATCCGTCCGATCAAAGCGGCGGCCGCAGCCCGCGCGGCCGTCGCCACCTCAGCGGGCAAGGAGAGGGCACCCATGACTCCGCTGGAGAAGATCAATTCGTTTCCGCTGCCGTTCGCGGCGTTGATGGGGCTGCGCTTCAAAGAAGCGGAGCCCGACCGGGTGGTCGCCACGCTACTGGTGCGCGACGATCTGTGCACCATCGGAGCCAGCATCCATGGCGGTGCCGTGATGGCGCTGGCCGACAGCGTCGGTGCAGCCGCCACGGTGATCAATCTGCCCGACGAGGCCAAGGGCACCACGACGCTGGAAAGCAAGACCAACTTCATCGGCGCGGCGAAGGCCGGCTCCACCGTAATCGCTACCGCCACGCCGGTGCATCGTGGCCGTCGCACTCAGGTGTGGCAGACCCGAATCGAGACCGAGGACGGCAAACTGGTCGCCGTCGTCACTCAGACGCAAATGGTATTATAGGACGGTTTTGGCTATCCGTAAGATTACGAGGGTGCGGCGCAAAACGGGTATCCAGACCCGCATCGGGCATCCCGGCGCTTCCATAACCGCCTTAATTTAGATAGGTTTAGCGAAAGTGCGAAGGCTCCCGGCCGCTCTTTCCTAGGCGTTGCCTGCGAATGGGTCTTGAATATTATTGTGCGATGCACAATATGACTTCTGTCTAGGGAAGACGAACGCCTCCTTGAGGGTCATCCCGAGAGGAGAGACGACTTATGCACGACGCTCTAATCGCCGATCTCACCGGCTCAAAAGGGACGATCCGATCCCTGATCAATCAAGAGCTGCCGCTGCTGCGGGATCATCTGATGCGCCTCGACGCCGAGAGCCGGCGTGATCGCTTCAACGGCTTCGCCGACGAGGGCTTCATCGATCGCTACGCCAAGAAGTGCGGCGGCGACGGCACCATCATCATCGCGTTCTTTGCGGAAGACGGCTCAGTCCATGCAGCCGCCGAACTGCACCAGCCCGATCTGCACATCGACTCGCTTCCCGAGATCGCCTTCAGCGTGGAAAGCCACCTGCGCCGCAAGGGCATCGGCAGCATTCTGTTCAAGCAGTTGATGGAAGTCGCCCGCTCGCTCGGCTACGAGCGGCTGCGGATCACCACCGGCTCGCAGAATCAGGCGATGCGTGCGCTCGCCAACAAGTTCGGCGCGCACCTGACGTTCCGCCAGGGCGAATCCACCGGCACGATCGATCTCGAACAGCAGGCGGACACCGCGATCGCGCAACGCACGATCGACGTTCCGGGTGGCGCTGCGACGGCACTGATCGCCTTCAATCAGGCGTGCTGGAATCTGTTTCTCAGGATGTCGGGCTTCAATCGCGCAGCCTGACGGTCCGACCGCCCCAAACAACAACGCCGCGTGCTCGGGCCCGCGGCGTTCTTTTTGTGGTGACGGGATGGAGAGGCGGTTCAGATCCGCTTGTCGTTTCCGACGATGCGCTCGGCGCCCACGATCCGGCGCGACACCCGGCGCTCGACCACCACGGAGCGCTGGAAGCCCTGTTCGCCGGTGATCACGCGCGAAGTCCGCGCCGAGGCACGGGCCGACTTCCGAACTTCCTTCAGCACGGCGTCGATCGGCATCCCCATCAGGGACGCGGCAATTTCCGCCTGCGAGTCGACATCATCTGTGATGCCGGCCGCCGCAAAGATCGCTTCTTCGAGAGTCGGCGGGTCGCGTCGCACGCGCCGCACGCCGTATTTGGTATTCCAGTCTTCGCTCATCGGCCGCCCCGGGTTGAGTGCGTTACCTAGTGGAGCCGATGTTGCATTGCAATATTCAATGTCGGCCACTCGTACCGGACCTTGGTCGAAGGTGGCCGGCCACCGTTTGCGTCAGATCAAATCGATCGCAAGTCATGGCTGCCCTGCACAGCGGACTCGGGGGAGCGTCGCGCATTCGGGACGCTTCTTTACGCTCTGAAGATCGTCAGGCCGACAATCAGCAGCACGATGAAGATCACTGCGAAAATGTAGAACAGGATCCGCGCGATGTCGGCCGAGGCCGCCGAAATGCCGGTGAAGCCGAAGATTCCTGCGACGATCGAGATCACCAGAAAGATCAGAGCCCATTTGAGAATCGTCATCGCCATCACCCTCGCGTCCAAGCTGCGGCTTGAACGATGTCTGACCACAATGGTTCCGAGCCCGCGCAGGGGGGCGCGGAGGGGGATGCGATAGCGGCGACCTGCGCGAATGCCGATCCTGTGGCGCGCGACAAGTCGGTTTTTCGCCTCGTGGCAGGCTCCTCCACAGTCCTTTGTCGTGTCGGGTCGGTTTAAACCTGCCCGCGGATTGGCTAGATTGCCGGGCCGATCGAGGGCCGCGAACCGCGGCAGGGACGGCGATTTGACCGTCATGCAGCGAAGCTGCGGCGCGTCCGAGGATTGTATGATGATGACGAGATCGTGGGCCGCCGGCGGATCGGCAGTCCTGCTCGCGCTGTTACTTGGCAGCGCCACTACACCCGTGCATGCGCAGTCGGCCGATCTGGTGTTGTGCGATCGGATCGCCGCCGACCCTGCCGATCCGGATAAGCCCGCCGACGTCAAGGGCGTCGCGGAGATCGCGCCTGGCGACGTCGCCACCGCCATCAAGTATTGCCGTGTCGCTTCGGCCGGATCGCGCCGGGCGATGTATGCGCTCGGCCGCGCCTATGCGGCCGGTGGTCAGACGGCGGAAGCGATGGCTGCCTATCGCAAGGCCGCCGACAAGGGCAGCAGCTCGGCGATGGTCGAACTCGGCGTCGCCTATGCGACTGGCGCCGGGCTGCCGAAGGACGATGCCAGGGCTCGGCAGTTGCTGGAACGCGCGGCCGCGGCAGGCAACCCGCGCGGCATCAGCAATCTTGCCGCGCTCGGCGGCGGAACGTCGTCCGACCCGGTGAAAACCCGAGCCTTGCTTGCCAAGGGCGCAGAGAGTAACGCCGAAGCGCAATATCAGCTCGGGCTGATGCTGGCCGATGGTATCGGCGGCCCCAAGGACGAGGTCGCGGCGCGATCCCTGTTTGAGAGGGCTGCGGGGCAGGGCCATCCCGGCGCTTTGATGCAGATGGGCGCGTTTGCGCAGGCCGGCCGCGGCGGTCCGAAGGACAGCGACGCGGCCAAGGCGTACTACGAAAAGGCCGCGGCGCTCGGCAACGCCGAGGCCAAGGCGGCGCTGAAGCGGAGCGATTGCCCCTATGTGCTCAAGGACAAGCGCGGAAACATGGTGACAAACCTATGCTTCTAGGCAATCGGCGCGGCCGCGCCTGATCTGGCTTCAACCGAATCACACCAAACTCGACCACGTTCCTGGAACGTCGGCGCCGCGCGCGCTCTGATCCAGGCCAAGCACAGGGCGTAGCCGTTATGGAAGAGACGCGGGACCGAATTCGAGTGCTGGCCGGCTGTGGTCGGGCTTTGCAGCGCGCTCCGCGGCTTCTGTGGCCGCAGCCGGGCGTGATGCGCGGCGTCGCGCTCGTCCTGGCCCAGGGGTAGACAATGAGCCAGCAGAAGAAAGGGCTCGGCGTCCTCGTCAGCGCCATCGGCGTGGTGTTCGGCGACATCGGCACCAGTCCGCTGTACGCGATGAAGGAGACCTTCGCCGGACATCACCCGATTCCGGTGACGCCCGACAACATCTTCGGTGTGCTGTCGCTGGTGTTCTGGACCGTCATGATGCTGGTCACGGTGAAGTACGTGATCGTCATCATGCGCGCCGACAACCACGGCGAGGGCGGCAGTCTGGCGCTGCTGGCATTGGTCACCGAACTGACACGCGGACGGCGCGTGCACTATCCGCTGATGATGCTCGGCGTGATCGCGGCGGCGCTGTTCTACGGCGACAGCATGATCACTCCGGCGATCTCGGTGCTCAGCGCCGTGGAAGGGCTCGAGGTCGTCACGCCGGATCTGAAAGCCTATGTGGTACCGATCACCGCGGTGGTGCTGACCATTCTGTTCGCGATCCAGTCGCGCGGCACCGGCCTGGTCGGCCGGCTGTTCGGGCCGGTGATGTGCGTGTGGTTCCTGACGCTCGCCGCCCTCGGTATCGCCAACATCGTCAACGCCCCCCATGTGCTGGAGGCGATCAGCCCGACCTTCGCGATCGAGTTCGTGATCCGCCATCCGCTGATGAGCTTCTACGCGCTCGGCACGGTGGTGCTGGCCGTCACCGGCGGCGAGGCGCTGTATACCGACATGGGGCATTTCGGCCGTTTCCCGATCCGGCTCGGCTGGTTCGGCCTCGTGCTGCCGGCGCTGCTGCTGAACTATTTCGGCCAGGGCGCGCTGCTGATCCACGATCCGTCGGCGATTCAGAACCCGTTCTTCCGGCTCGGGCCGGAATGGATGGTGGTGCCGATGGTCGCGCTCGCCACCATGGCCACCGTGATTGCGTCGCAGGCGGTGATCTCGGGCGCGTATTCGGTGGCGCGGCAGGCGATCCAGCTCGGGCTGCTGCCGCGGATGACCATCGTCCACACCTCGGGCGAGGAGGCCGGCCAGATCTACGTGCCGTTCACCAACTGGACCCTGTATTTCGCCGTGATGGCGCTGGTGATCGGATTCCAGTCGTCGAGCAATCTGGCGGCGGCTTACGGGATCGCGGTGACCGGGACGATGATGATCGACACCATTCTGGTAGCGTTCGTCGCGGCTCTGCTGTGGCGCTGGCATCCGGCCGTGGTCGTGGTGGTGATCGGCACGCTGCTGCTGCTCGACTTTGCCTATTTCGCCGCCAACATCATCAAGGTCGCGCAGGGCGGCTGGTTCCCGCTGTTCATCGGCTTCATCTCCTTCACCGTGCTGACGACCTGGCGCCGCGGCCGCGCGCTGGTGCGCAAGCAACTGAAGAAGCAGTCGGTCCCGCTCGATGTGGTGCTGCGCGCGCTCGGGCCGAACGTGTCTCGGGCGCGGGGCACGGCGGTGTTTCTCACCGCCGCCACCGACGGCGTGCCGCCTGCGCTGCTGCACAATCTCAAGCACAATCAGACCGTCCATCAGCGCGTCATCCTGACCACGGTGACCACTGCGGAAACGCCCTATGTGCCGGACAGCGAGCGCGTGCACATGACCGACATCGGCGACGGCTTCCATCGCCTGATCATCCGCTACGGCTTCATGCAGACCCCGGACGTGCCGGCCGCGCTCGCGCTGTGCAAACAGTTCGGCCACGAGTTCAACATGATGTCGACCTCGTTCTTCCTCAGTCGCGAAACCTATGTGCCGAGCCTCAACCCTGGAATGGCGCTGTGGCGCGAGCGGCTGTTCACCTTCATGACGCTGAATGCGACACGGGCGACCACGTTCTTCAAAATCCCGACCGATCGGGTGGTCGAACTGGGCACCCAGCTCGAGATCTGACGCCGCCGGTCAGGCCAGCCCGAGCGAGAAGGCGAGGGTGCCGACCGCGGCGTGAGAGGCGATCAGCGGCCAGATGTTCAGGGTGCGCCAGTACACGAAGCCCCACACCACGCCGAGCAGGAAGGTGTTGAGCAGCAACGCCGGGTCGCCGTAGCAGAGGTGGATGAGCGAGAACAGCGCCGCCGAATACAGCACATAGGCCCAGCCGCCGTGCTGCATCCGGTCGGTGATCAGCTTCGGGATCGAGCGGCACACCACCTCCTGGCACGGGCTCGAGACCAGGACGTAGAACGGCGCGAAGCTGAGCCAGGACGGCGGCTGGGCCTCGAAGCTGAACAACCGGGTCTGCAGCAGCATGATCGCGGAGATCAGGCTGGTGACCGCGACCGCGCCGAGCCAGTGCCGCCACTGGTGCGGGCGGCCGAATCCGAGCTCCTTGAACGAGAAGCCGGCCCACAGGCACAGCCCGACGCACAGCGCCGACACCACGATCAGCGCGCCCATCCGATATTCGAACGGCAACAGTCCGACCTGGATTGCGAGCCCCGGCGCGGCAAGCAGCAGCGTCAGGCCGGCAAGCGGAGCCAGTCGCAACGCGGGATGTGGCGCCGGCGGGCAGCTCGGCGTCTCGGGGTGTCGCAAAATCGTCATGAGACCCATAATCCGGCATCGGCCGTCGGGTTCCAGTGCGGGCGGCTCCGAGGCTCAGCGGCGGGTGCCGGCGCCGACGCTGATGCTGCCGCCGAGCCTGACGCAGGTCGAGCTGCCTTCGAGCTGAACGAAGCCGGCGCCGAATTCGGCGCAGGGACTACGCCCTGAGCCCGGATTGCGCGGTAGCGGGACATATTGGTCGGCGCGCTGCGGCGGCGCCGCGGCGTTGCGCGGTTCGGCTCCGGCCGTGATCGGCAGCGCGGCGGCGAAAGCGATCAGTAACCATTTCATAGATTTGGCTGTAGCGCGCCGGGCGCCGCATGACCAGTAGCGGCAGTTGTGGAGCCGGCGGGCGCTGCCCCAAACCCGCCGCATTCCCAACGCCGTGCTGGGTCGTGGACAGACACGGACTGCGGCAGCCCGCCAGCTTGACGGCATCGGAGCGGTCCGGTTTGACGGATCATCGCCGCGCCGGCCGTCGCCGCGCGGCTCGGGGCGAGGGACGGGGATTTCGATGAGAACGATCGTGGTACTTGCCGCGCTGCTGGCATCGAGCGCGGCGCTGGCGCAGAGCAACGCACCGGCCTCCGGCGGGACGCCGATGGTCGGGGACCGGCCGCTGGTGCAGATCAAGCCGAAGGGCGACAAGGCTGCGGCCAAGCCGCCGATCGCGGACCGCATGAAGGCGTGTCTGGAGATCGAGGACGCCACCAAGGAGCGGCTGGACTGCTTCGATGCGATCTATCCGCCGGCACCGAAGCCGGCCGGGGCAAAGGCCGGCGCCAAGGCGAAGCCTGCCAAGACCGCGGCGGATTGTCGCTTGGTCAAGGAAGAGGACGAGCGGCTCGCCTGCTACAACGGCTTTGCGGACAAGCCGACGGCAGCGCCCAAGCCGGCCGCAGCACCCAAAGCGGCGGCGCCCAAGACCTGATCGCAGTGACCTGATCGCAGTGACCTGATCGCAGTGACCTGATCGCGGCGGAGCGGGCGACCGTCAGCCCTTGATCCCGGCCGTCGCGCCGCTCGGGTAGCGCGCGCCGACCGCTGCGTACGGCGGCAACGCCTCGCGAGCGAGCTCTCTGATCGATGGGTCGGAATCGCCGATGGCCTGCTGAGTCACCGGGGTGCCGCAGGTCGCGGTGTCAGGCCGCCGCCGGGCTGGGCAGCGCACTGCCGGTGCCGTTGCAGCACGGCCGTTCGTCGTCGGTGTCGTCCGCCCAGGCACAGCCACCGCCGGCACGTTTGGCGGCGTAGAGCGCGCGGTCGACCCGCTCCAGGAATTGCGCGGTCGAGCCGTGGCTGAGCGCCCCGCTGCTCACGGTGATGCCGGCGCTGGCGCCGATGCACACCGGCAGGTCGGACAACCGGAACGGCATCGACAGATCGAACACCGCCCGCCGCGCCAGCGCCAGCGCTTCATTGCGGCCGGGCTCCGCGTCGGCGATCGGCTTCAGCAGCATGAACTCATCGCCGCCGAACCGGGCAGCGATGCCGTCGGCGCCGGCGCAGGCGGTCAGCCGCTCCGCGACCTGGCGCAACAGATCGTCGCCGGCGTGATGGCCGTGCCGGTCGTTGATCGGCTTGAAGCCGTCGAGGTCGATGGCGATCACGGTGAAGCTGCCGCGGGAGCTCGCGAGCGCCTGCAGGAAGCCGGCGCGGTTCGGCAGACCGGTGAGGAAATCGTGGGTCGCCTGACGCGCCAGCCGGTGCTTGGCTTCGAGCCGCTCGGTGAACGCCGCGCTGAGATGCTTGGAGGCTTCGCGCAGCGTCAGCCAGAACAGCACCAGCATGCCCGCGCCGATGTTGTAGGCGAGCTCCGGGCGCATCAGCCCGGCGATGATGGTCGGCGTGAGGAGTGCGGCCGCTGCGGTGAGGATGATCCACGGCCGGATCGCTGCCCGCGACACCATGCCGACGCAGTACGACATCGACAGGCCGAATGCGATCCAGGCGCCGGGGGCGTCGCCGAGCTGCAGCGCACGGAACGACAGCGCACCGAGCGCCAGGCTGAAGGCGGTGGCGCCGGCGCCGTACAGCCGCTCCCAGCGCACCACGTCGGCGTCGGTGAACTGTGCGGCGCGCGCCTTGTAGCGCATCAGCGAAAACACCCGCGCGCTGGCGGTGATCACGATCAACACCGAGATCACCGCGTAGCCGGGATCGCCGCCGAGCAGCGTCAGGGTCGCTGCGCCGGTCACCGAAGTCACGCCGATCGCCATCACCTGCGGCAGCGAGGTGTAGAGCAGTTCGACCAGCTCGCGGCGGATCCGCGGGTCGGGATGCAGGGAGCGGGACAACAGCGGGAAGTGCATGCGCACAACATCGCGGACAGTTCCTAATAAGCGATGGCAACTGCGCGCAATGTCGGTAATCGGGTCGCCGTATCCTTAACGAAATGTTTGCGGCCGGCGGCCCGCGATCGTCGCGGCGTTACGCCGGCGGCCAGTTCCTCAGGGCCATGTCGGCCAGCTTGCGCAACTGATCGGGGGAAGCGCCGCCTGCCGCCTGCACCGCCATGCCTTGCAGGATCGCCGAGACGTAGCGAGCGAGGTCGCCGGCATCGGCGCCGCACGGCAGATCGCCGTCGGCGACCGCACGGGCCAGACGGTCCTGCAGATCCTGCTCGCCCTTGGCGCGGCGCGCAGCCAATTCCTGCTTGATGGTCTCGGCGGCCTCGCCACAGCACAGCGCGCCTTGCACCGCGAGGCAGCCCGGGTTGCTCGGGTCGGTCATCGTATCGACCGCACCGTACAGGATGTGCTCGACGACCTCGCGCGCGGTCGGCCTCTGCAGCGCGGCCTGATAGTAACCGCCGGGGCCGTCGACGTAGCGGTCCAGCGCTTTCCGGAACAGATCTTCCTTGTTGCCGAACGCCGCATACAGGCTCGGCTTGGTGATGCCCATCGCCTCGGTGAGGTCGGCCATTGAGGTGCCTTCGTACCCCTTGCGCCAGAACACATGCAAAGCGAGGTCCAGCGCCGCATCGACGTCGAATTCGCGGGGGCGTCCCAGGGCCATGGCTGCATCTCCAGAGATTTCTACCAAACGGTAGATAAGTCTCTTGACAGTGGATGTCGATAGTCCATCTATACCGGACGGTACGAATATGTGCGCTGCAGCGTGGTGTGCTGATGCGGTCGCATCATCTCGTGTGCTGCAACGGACGAGTTACTGAATCTGCAGGGCTTTCTGCAAGCCCGCCTGACCAATGGGATTCGCGATGGCCACTCCACTCGCTCGAAAAGCCGCGCTTGGCGCGGGAATGATTGCGGTTTCGGTCGTACTGGCCGGCGGGGCTGCGCTGATGGAGCGCACCGGGGCCGCCCAGGCGGAAACCACAGCGGCGGCGCCGGCTGCTGTGCCGGTTTCGGTGGCGCTGGTCGAGGCCAAGGCGACGACGCCGTCCGACGCGTTCTCCGGCCGCCTCGAGGCGATCGAACGGGTCGAGATCCGCTCGCGGGTCGCCGGTGCCGTGCAGGAGATCCAGTTCAGGGAAGGCGCCCTGGTGTCCAAGGGCGACCTCTTGGTTCGGATCGATCCGTCGCTGTACGCCGCCGAGGTCGACCGCGCACAGGCGCAGTTGTCGGCGGCCCGCGCGCGGGTCGTCTTCACCAAGGCCGACGTCGAGCGCAGCCAGCAGCTCTCCAGCTCCAGCATCACCCAGCGCGAAGTCGACAACCGCCTCAACGCCTATCGCGAGGCGGAGGCAAACCTCAGATCCGCCGAAGCGGCGCTGAAGACCGCCGAGCTGAACCTCAGCTACACCGAGATCCGCGCTCCGGTGTCCGGCCGGGTCGGCAAGGTGGAGATCACCGTCGGCAACCTGATTGCCGCCGGCCCGAGTTCGCCGCTGCTGACCACGCTGGTCTCGGTCAACCCGATCTATGCCAGCTTCAATGCCGATGAGCAGGTCGTGACCCGGGCATTGAAGACGCTCGCTGATGAAAGAACGCCGGGCGCCATCGAACGCATCCCGGTCGAGATGACGACGATTGCGGGCGGGGCACCGGTGAAGGGCAAGATGCAGTTCATCGACAACCAGGTCGATCCGCGCTCCGGCACAGTGCGGGTTCGCGCCATGTTCGACAATGCCGATGGCCGGCTGATGCCCGGACAGTTCGCGCGGCTATCGATGGGGCAGCCGAAGCCCGAGCCAGCGCTGTTGGTCAGCGAGCGCGCAGTCGGCACCGACCAGAACAAGAAGTTCGTCATGGTGGTCGATGGCCAGAACCACGCCGAATATCGCGAAGTGACGCTCGGGGCCTCGGTCGATGGCCTGCGCGTGGTGGCGTCCGGCCTGAAGGCCGGCGAGCGCATCGTCGTCAACGGCCTGCAGCGGGTCCGTCCCGGCGTCACCATCAAGCCTGAGACGGTGGCGATGGATGCCGCCGCGAACAAGACGGTGGCTCAGAACTGACCGTTGCGGCTTCGCCGCCAAGGCGGAGCCGAACCTCCTTCTTCTCGTCAGACATCACGCGGCAGACGTCCCGTCCGCCGTGCAGGGATTATTGCGCTCGTGCGCGGGCGAACCGGCGGATCACAGCCATGAATTTCTCCAAGTTTTTCATCGATCGCCCGATCTTCGCCGGCGTGCTGTCGGCAGTGATTTTCCTCGCCGGCCTGTTGTCGATGCCGGTGCTGCCGATCTCCGAATATCCCGAAGTCGCGCCGCCGACCATCGTGGTGTCGGCGCAATATCCCGGCGCCAATCCCAAGGTGATCGCCGAAACCGTGTCGACCCCGATCGAGGAGCAGATCAACGGCGTCGAGAACATGCTGTACATGAGCAGTCAGGCGACCACCGACGGCAAGATGACGCTCAACGTCACCTTCCGCCTCGGCACCGACCCGGACAAGGCGCAGCAACTGGTGCAGAACCGCGTCTCGCAGGCCGAACCGCGGCTGCCGGCGGAAGTCCGCGCGCTCGGCATCACCACGATCAAGAGCGCGCCCGACCTCACCATGGTAGTGCATCTGATGTCGCCGAACGACCGCTACGACATGACTTACTTGCGCAACTACGCGGTGCTCAACGTCAAGGATCGGCTGGCGCGGATTCCGGGTGTCGGTCAGGTGCAGTTGTTCGGCTCGGGCGATTATTCGATGCGGGTTTGGCTCGATCCGCAGAAGGTCGCCGAGCGCGGCCTGTCGCCGGCCGACGTGGTGCGCGAAATCCGCGCCCAGAACGTTCAGGCCGCGGCCGGGCAGGTCGGCAGCTCGCCGGGCGAACCCGGGCTCGACCTGCAGCTCTCGGTCAACGCGCAGGGCCGGCTGCAGACCGAAGAGGAATTCGGCGACATCATCGTCAAGAACGGCGACCACGGCGACGTGGTGCGGCTGCGCGATGTCGCGCGGATCGAGCTCGGCGCAGCAGACTACGCGTTGCGCTCGCTGCTTAACAACAAGTCCGCAGTGGCAGTGCCGATCTTCCAGTCGCCGGGCTCGAATGCGATCCAGATCTCCGACAACGTCCGCGCGACGATGAAGGAGCTGCAACAGAACATGCCGGACGGTGTCTCTTATGACATCGTCTATGACCCGACCCAGTTCGTCCGGGCCTCGATCGAAGCGGTGATCCACACGCTGCTCGAGGCGATCGCGCTGGTGGTGCTGGTGGTGATCCTGTTCCTGCAGACCTGGCGCGCGTCGATCATCCCGCTGATCGCGGTGCCGGTGTCGGTGGTCGGCACCTTCGCGGTGATGCACGTCTTTGGTTTTTCGATCAACGCGCTGACCTTGTTCGGCCTGGTGCTGGCGATCGGCATCGTGGTCGACGACGCCATCGTCGTGGTCGAGAACGTCGAGCGCAACATCGAACGCGGCCTCGGCCCGAAGGAGGCGGCCTATCAGGCGATGCGTGAGGTGACCGGGCCGATCATCGCGATCGCGCTGGTGCTGGTCGCGGTGTTCGTGCCGCTGGCGTTCATCACCGGCCTCACCGGGCAGTTCTACAAGCAGTTCGCCCTGACGGTGGCGATCTCGACGGTGATCTCCGCCTTCAACTCGCTGACATTGTCGCCGGCGCTGGCCGCGCTGCTGCTCAAGGGCCACGACGCGCCGAAGGATGCGCTGACGAAGGTGATGGACAAGACCCTCGGTTGGTTCTTCGTCCGTTTCAACCGCTTCTTCACACGCAGTTCGGAGGCCTATGGCGGCGGCGTCAAGCGTGTGGTGTCTCGCCGCGCGGTCGGTATGGGGCTGTATCTGGTGCTGGTCGGTGCCACCTTCTATCTGTTCCATGCGGTGCCGGGCGGGTTCGTGCCCGGGCAGGACAAGCAGTATCTGGTCGGCTTCGCGCAGCTCCCGGACGGTGCCACGCTGGACCGCACCGAGGAGGTGATCCGCCGGATGGGAGAGATCGCCCAGCAGGAGCCGGGGGTCGAGAACTCGATCCAGTTTCCCGGCCTGTCGATCAACGGCTTCACCAACTCGTCGAACTCCGGCATCGTCTTCATCGGCCTGAAGTCGTTCGACGAGCGCAAGGACAAATCGCTCAGCGGCAACGCCATCGCGATGTCGCTGAACAAGAAATTCGCCGGCATCCAGGACGCCTTCATCGCGATGTTCCCGCCGCCGCCGGTCGCCGGTCTCGGCACCATCGGCGGCTTCAAGCTGCAGATCGAGGATCGCGCCGGCCTCGGCTACGAGGCGCTCAACGACGCCACCAAGTCGTTCGTCGCCAAGGCGAGCGCGCAGAAGGAACTGGCCGGGCTGTTCACCAGCTACCAGATCAACGTGCCGCAGCTCTATGCCGACGTCGATCGCACCAAGGCCCGGCAGCTCAACGTGCCGGTGACGTCGATCTTCGAAACCATGCAGATCTATCTCGGCTCGCTCTACGTCAACGACTTCAACAAGTTCGGCCGCACCTATTCGGTGCGGGTGCAGGCCGACGCCAAGTTCAGGGCGCGAGCGGACGATATCGGCCAGCTCAAGGTGCGTTCGGACTCCGGCGAGATGATCCCGTTGTCGACGCTGCTGCGAGTCAAGGAGAGCGCCGGGCCGGAGCGGGCGATGCGCTACAACGGCTTCCTCACCGCCGATATCAGCGGCGGTGCGGCGCCGGGCTATTCGACCGGGCAGGCGCAGGCCGCGATCGAGCGTGTCGCCAAGGAGACGCTGCCGAAGGGCGTGTCCTACGAGTGGACCGAGCTGACCTATCAGGAGATCATCGCCGGCAATTCGTCGCTGATCGTGTTTCCGGTGGCGCTATTGCTGGTGTTCCTGGTGCTGGCCGCGCAGTACGAGAGCCTGACGCTGCCGCTGTCGATCATCATGAT
>NZ_QPFS01000180.1:0-7001 GCF_010906995.1 Rhodopseudomonas sp. WA056
GAACTCTCCCCGCTTGCCCACACGCCCCCTCTCCCGCAAGCGGGAGAGGGGGCGTGTGGGCAAGCGGGGAGAGTTCGGGGCCAACACTTGCAAGTCCATCATCATCACGCTCACGCCGCACTCTTCCCCGGTGCAATGCCCAGATAGGCTTCCTGCACGATCGGGGAGGCGATCACCTCGGCGGGTTTGCCGTCGGCGACGAGTTTGCCGTGGTGCAGCACGATGATGCGGTCGGCGAGGGAGCGGACGACGTCCATTTTGTGTTCGACCAAGAGGATGATTTTTGACGGATCGGTCTTCAGCCCCGCGATCAGATCGAGCACCACCGGGACCTCGTCGACGCTCATGCCGGCGGTCGGCTCGTCGAACATGTAGACCTTCGGCTCAAGCGCCATCATCAGCGCGACTTCGAGCTTGCGCTGGTCGCCGTGCGACAGCGCGGTGGCGGCGACGGTGCGGCGGGCACCCAGCGCAACGCTGTCCAGGATGGCGTCGGCGCGCTCGATCAGGTCGCGCCGGGTGCGCCACGGCCGCAGCATGTCGTAATGCGTGCCGCTGTGCGCCTGCACGGCGAGCCGGACGTTCTCCTCGACCGACAGATTGGGAAACAGATTGGTGAGCTGGAACGCGCGGCCGAGCCCGGCGCGGGTGCGCAGCGGCGCGGTCATTTGGGTGATGTCCGCGCCGTCGAACAGGATGCGGCCGGCGCTCGGGCGAAGCTGGCCGGAGATCAGATTGAAATACGTGGTCTTGCCGGCCCCGTTCGGTCCGACGATCGCGGTCAGCTCCCCGGGGCGAAACGCACAGCTCACCGCATCGACCGCGACATGGCCGCCGAACCGGATGGTGAGGGATTGGGTTTCGAGGGTGGTCATGGGGGCACGTCATCATCGTTGAGCCAGAGCGTCCTCGAGCAGTCGTGAAGCGGGCGGCCGCTTACACGACGTCGAGCGGCAGTGTGGTCCACCGCGCTGACCCCAAACACGCCGTCATCCTCCGCGAATGCGGAGGATCCAGTACGCCGCAGCGTTGCGGTCTTTTCACCGACGCTCTGGGATACTGGGCCACCCGCTTTCGCGGGTGGTGACGTTTGTGAATGAGGATGGCGACGTGCACCAAATCCGGAGCCGAGCTACTTCTTGTTCCGGATCGGGATCTCCATCTCCTCGATCTTGAGTTCGCGCACCGGCTCGAGCACGGCCCAGGCCAGCGCCGGCTCGACCTTGACCTTGAAGTGATACATGCTCTGCAGCGCCTGATGGTCTTCCTTGCGGAACATCATCTTGCCCTTGGGCGTGTCGAACTCCATGCCTTCCATCGCGGCGATCAGCTTCTCGGTGTCGGTCGACTTCGCCTTCTGCACGGCGGTGACCACCGCCATCGCGGCGGTGAAGCCGCCGGCAGTGAAGAAGTCCGGCGGCGCGTTGAAGCGCTTCTGGTGCTCGGTGACGAGCCAGTCGTTGATCGGGTTCTTGGGGATGTCGTAGTAGTAATAGGTCGCGCCTTCCATACCGGGCAGGCGCTTATAGGCGGCGAGCGCCGGCAGGATATTGCCGCCGGTCGACAGCTCGATGCCGTAGCGCTTCGGGTCCATGTCCTGCAGCTTGGTCAGCGGATCGCCGCCGCCGGCCCAGATCACCCAGATGACTTTTTTGCCCGGCTTGTCCTTCAGCGCATCGAACAGCCGCTGGCCGACCGCGGTGAAGTCGGTGGTGGTGGTCGGCACGTATTCTTCGGCGGCCAGCGTTGCGCCGGTCTTGGCCAGGGCTTCCTTGAAGGCGGCGACGCCGTCGCGGCCGAACGCGTAGTCCTGCGCCAACGTTGCGATGGTGACGCCCTGTTTGCCGATCGCGACCGCGTTGGAGATCGCGTCCTGCGACGAGTTGCGGCCGGTGCGGAAGATGTAGCGGTTCCACTTCTCGCCGGTGATCTGATCGGCGACCGCCGGCTCGACGATCAGGATCTTCTTGTTCTCTTCGGCGACCGGCAGGTCGGCGAGCGCCGCGGCCGACGACGAGGTGCCGATCGCGATGTCGGCGCCGTCATCCTGATAGGCTTCGGCGAGAGCGGCTTTGGAGAGGTCGGGCTTGGACTGATCGTCCTTGGTGATCACCACGATCTTGCGGCCGTCGAGCGTCATCGTGCCCTTGGTGGCGTATTCCAGCCCCATCATCAGGCCGGTCTCGGTCTGCTTGGCATAGGCTTCGAGGGGGCCGGTCTTGCCGTAGATCAGCGCGATCTTGAGGTCGTCGGCGGCATGGACCGCGGTGGTAGCCAGCGCGACAGCCGCGGCTGTCATGATCAACAGATGACGCACGTCGTTTCCTCCAGGATGTTATTGCGTCGCACCCTAGAGCAAGTCGGCGGAATTTGAAAAGCCGCGGCGCGGATTTTTCCGCTATTGCGGCAGCGGCGCGGCCGGTCGGTCGCGCCTGGCGCGTCGCGGCTCGGTACCGGGCGTCGGCTCGGCGGAGGCCGACGGGGCCGCGGTGCCGCCCATCCGGGTGAGCAGTTCGGCGGTCGGCCAGGAATCCGCCGGCAGACGATATTTGATCTGCATCGCCTTCACGGCGCTGCGGGTGTTCTGACCGAGCACGCCGTCGACCTTGCCGACGTCGTAGCCGGCGCGCACCAGAAGCTGCTGCAACTGCTTCATCTCGTTGAACGACAACTGCGCCACCGCGGCACGCGGCTTCTGCATCGGCGGCGCTCCGGCGATCCGGGTCGCCAGGTAAGCGGCTGTGGTGGCGTAGATCAGCGAATTGTTCCACTCGGTATAGGCGTCGAAATTGGCATAGGCCAGGAACGCCGGGCCGTGCCGTCCCATCGGCAGCAGCAGCGACGCCGGCAGGGCATCGCTTTGCAGCGGACGCCCGTTCGGGTAGGTCACGCCCCATTGCGCCCATTGCGAGCGCGGATGCTTCACGGTGAGATCAGCCTGATCCCAGGGCAGGTTGTCCGGCGCCTGCACCTCCTGCAGCCACGGCTCGCCGCGACGCCATTTCAGGCCGGTAGCGATGTAGTGCGCGGTCGAGCCGATCACGTCGGGTGCGCTGCGCAGCATGTCGCGGTGGCCGTCGCCGTCGTAGTCGACCGCGTAGTCGTAATAGTGTCGCGGCAGAAATTGGGTCTGGCCGAGCTCGCCGGCCCAGGAGCCGATCATTTCTGCCGGCGTCAGGTCGCCGCGGTCGATGATCTTCAGCGCCGCGATGGTCTCGTCCTGGAACATCTCGGAGCGGCGGCAGTCATAAGCCAGCGACACCAGAGAGCGCAGCGTCGACAGATTGCCCTGCACCGCGCCGAAATCGCTCTCCAGCGCCCAGAACGCCGCGATCACCGCCGGCGGCACGCCGTATTCCTTCTCGGCGCGGGCGAACGCGCCCGCGTATTGCTTGATCAGTTGCTGGCCTTTGACGCGCCGGCCTTCGGACGCCATCCGCCCGGCGAACACCGTGAAGATCTGCCCGAACACCCGCTGCCCGCGGTCGCGATTGACGATGCCCTGGTCGTAAACGAGATACGGCGACGCTTGCGCGATCGCGCCTTGCGACACCCCGGCCGCGACGGCTTTCTGTTTCAGGCCGGCGAGGAACTGCGGAAAGCTCTGGCCGCCGTGGCACGACGCGCCGCGCTGGGCGAGGGCGGGGGAGGCGAATGCTGAGATCGCTATGGTCACCAACATAGCGCGCCAAGCGTCCGAACGCCGTCGCCGTGAGATCAACATCGTCACCTCGTCCACCTTGTCGTCGGGCTTGATCCGGCGATCCAAAACAATCCACATTGCATGTGACTGTTCTTAACACCAGCCGCTGGGTCAAGCCTGTCGTAGCGTCGCATCGATCGCGCGAACTGCGCGGTCCATGCGAGGCTCAGGTGTTCGGCGGGTGATCGGCTCGGACTTCGACATGCGAACCAGACTTGCGCGTTTGTTCCGGGATGCGGTCGTCTCCGGTCTATGCGGCATGGCGGCGCAATGGGGGCTTCGCTGGGCGCGCGGCGCGCTCGGCATCCTGCCTTCGTTTCAGCCCTATGAGGACCTGCAGCGGCAATTGGCCGAGGCGCTCGGCGCATCGCCACCGGCTGCCTTGCAGGCGGCGCTGCCGCTGCTCAGTGGTGCTTTGATCTGGAGTTCGATCTTCGCTTGGGCGTATCGCTGGATTCCCGGGCGTAGCGCGCTGACCAAGGGATTTGCAGTGACCGGTTTCGCCTGGCTTCTCACCGGGTTCGTGCTACTGCCGCTGGTCGGCAAAGGCGTGTTCGCGTCTCGCGTCGACGCCGGCGCTTGGCCAGCGGTGATGATGCTGGCGATGCTGTCGGCGTATTGCTTGACCCTCAGTGTTGTGTATGGGCGCTTGCGCCGGGGCGGAGCGGACTAGAGCTCTCGTGCATTACTAAACGCGAAGCTACTCGCCCTTCTCGTGTTCTCGTCGAGGATCAGTGTCCTGGTGATCGGCGGCTCGGCTCTCTGCGAACAATGCTCGCGTTCGCAGAGGCGGCAGTTGACGCCGATCGGGGTGCCTTCGGCTTTCTCCAAATCCATGCCGGCGGCGTAGATCAGTTTCGAGGCGTGTCGGATTTCGCAGCCCAGGCCGATCGCGAAGCGGGGCTGCGGCTGCGGGTGTGGGGCGATTGGGCGGCGGACCATTTGGGCGATCGAGAAGTAGCGGCTACCGTCGGGCAGTTCGATCACCTGCTTGAGCAGCCGGTCCGGCGTATCGAAGGTCGAGTGCACGTTCCACAAGGGGCAGGTGCCGCCGAATTTCGAGAACGGGAAGGTGCCGGACGAGAACCGCTTGGAGACGTTGCCGGCATTGTCGACCCGCAGCATGAAGAACGGCACGCCGCGGGCGTTCGGCCGCTGCAGCGTGGTGAGGCGGTGGCAGACCTGCTCGAAGCCGGCGTTGAAGCGCTGCGCCAGCACGTTGACGTCGTAGCTGAGTTGCTCGGCGGCGGCGTGGAACGCCGCATAGGGCATCATCACGGCAGCAGCGAAGTAATTGCCGAGCGTGATCCGATACAGCCGCCGCGCCTGGTCCTCGAGCCCGCCGGCGCGGTGCACGATCGCGTCGATCACCCCGCCATGCTCGGTCAGCCCGGTCTGGAACGCGACCTGAAAGGCGCGGCCGGGGCCGTCGATCAGCTCGGAGATCAAGAGTTGCCGGCGATGGCGGTCGAACCTGCGCAGCGTCTCGCGCATCACGTCGACCGGCATGATCCGGGTGGTGATCGAATGGCGCTCGCGCAGTCGGTCGGTCAGCGCGCCGAACATCTCCTGCGAGCCGATATTCAGCTCGTCGCGCACCGCTTCGGCGGCCTGCTCCAGCTCGGGGAAGTAGTTGCGGTTGGCCTCGATCATGTCGCGGATCCGCTCGATCGGGTTGGCCTCGTAGCGGATCTGTTCGCGGTCGGCCATCTGCGCCGCCACCATGGTCTCGCCGCGGCGGGCCTCGGTATAGGCGGCGTACAGCCGCTGCAGCGAATGGGTGACGCCGGGGCACAGCTCGGCGAGGTCGCGCAGCTCCTGCTTGGGCAGGTCGATCTGCCGGAACAAGGGATCGGAAAAGATCTCGTTGAGTTCGGCGAAGAACCGGTCCTCGTCGGCGGTGGCGAGGTCGCGCAGGTCGAGATCGTAGGTCTCGGCAAGCCGCAGCAGGATCTGGGCGGTCACCGGGCGCTGGTTGCGTTCAATCAGGTTGACGTAGCTCGGAGAAATGCCCAATCCTTCGGCGATCTGGGTCTGCGACAGACCGAGCTGCTGCCGAATGCGGCGGAACCGGGGGCCCACGAACAGTTTTTTACCGGTGTCGCCGGCCATTTCAAGATCCTTTCAGATTCCGCCCCGGATATCGCCTTTTACAAAATTTACAAAATAACAATTGTGACATGTACTGAAGTTACATGACATCACCATTCGTTCGCAAGAGGTCTGTACGTCTTCTGTCATCTCGCGTTTATCTCCCGGCACGTTTCGCAGCGCGATTGTCACGAATGTCGTGACTGCGAATTATTCGTACCGAAGGGATCATCGACATGAACTTCCAGCCCCGTGGGATCAGCGACCTGGCCATCCAGGGTCCGGCCACCTACAAGAGCGAAATCGAAGCGGCCGAAGCCCTCCTCAAGGACAAGCCGACCTGGACCGGTGTGACCGCTGAAGCCGTCGCCCGCATGCGGCTGCAGAACCGTTTCAAGACCGGCCTCGACATCGCGCGTTACACCGCGGCGGTGATGCGCGCCGACATGGCGGCCTACGATGCCGACCCGACCAAGTTCACCCAGTCGCTCGGCTGCTGGCACGGCTTCATCGCCCAGCAGAAGCTGATCTCGATCAAGAAGCACGGCGGCGGCAAGACCGATCGTCGCTACATCTACCTGTCGGGCTGGATGGTCGCGGCGCTGCGCTCCGAATTCGGCCCTCTGCCGGACCAGTCGATGCACGAGAAGACCTCGGTGCCGGCGCTGATCGAAGAGATCTACACCTTCCTGCGCCAGGCCGACTCGCGTGAACTCAACGACATCTTCCGTCAGCTCGACGCCGCCCGCAAGGAAGGCGACAAGGCCAAGGAAGCGGCGCTGATCGAGAAGATCGACAACTTCCAGACCCATGTCGTGCCGATCATCGCCGACATCGACGCCGGTTTCGGTAACGCCGAAGCCACCTACCTGCTCGCCAAGAAGATGATCGAAGCCGGCGCCTGCGCGCTGCAGATCGAGAATCAGGTCTCGGACGAGAAGCAGTGCGGCCACCAGGACGGCAAGGTCACCGTGCCGCACGACGTGTTCATCGCCAAGGTCCGCGCGGTCCGTCACGCCTTCCTCGAGCTCGGCGTCGAAGACGGCATCATCGTCACCCGCACCGACTCGCTCGGCGCCGGCCTGACCCAGCAGATCGCCGTCAGCCACCAGCCGGGCGACATCGGCGACCAGTACAACAGCCTCCTCGACTGCGAGGAAGTCGACGTCACCAAGGGCGGCAACGGCGGTGTGGTCATCAGCCGCCA
>NZ_QPFS01000181.1:0-6957 GCF_010906995.1 Rhodopseudomonas sp. WA056
CTCGCGACAAGATCCACCCTTCGCGCCGCACGGCGCGCCCCCGCCCCTCGCTGCGATAGCGACGGGCGCACAACTCGGGCTCATCGAGCCGCGAGAGCGATTGGCCGTGGCTGTTTGAAACGTGGATCGGAGAATGAGGAGATGCGGGGCGCCTGCCTCACTCACGGCGTCATCGCCCGACTTGATCGGGCGACCCAGTATTCCAGAGCGCCTGTGGCGATGCGGTGGTTTGCTGCGAGCGCTTCGGGATACTGGATCCCCGCCTGCGCGGGGATGACGGTTGGGGGCGGAGCGACGCTGCGAGGTACAAACTACCCACGGGTTTACAAATTATCCGCGAGTCATTCCGGGGCACGCAGCGAAGCTGCGTGAACCCGGAATCTCTTTGCTATCAGCTCGGGGTTCCGAGTTCGCTCGCGTTGCGAGCGCCCCGGAACGACGGTGCAGGGAGAAGCGCGGCGCGGACGACTAATCGCCCGAGCTAACCCTTAGCGGATAGCCCTCACGCATTCCGCGCCATCAACCCGCCATCGACCGGAATCACCGCGCCGGTGATGAACGAGGCGGCGGGGAGGCACAGGCTCAGCGTCATGTGGGCGACCTCTTCCGGGTCGCCGTAGCGGTGCAAAGCGGTGCGGCGGCGGGCGTATTTTTGTTTGTGCTCGGCGCTGATGCGGTCGGTCATGCCGGTGGTGATCGGGCCGGGGCAGATGCAGTTGACGGTGATGCCCTCGGGGCCGAGCTCGACCGCGAGCGAGCGCGTGAGCCCGGTGACGCCGGCCTTGGCCGCCGAATACGGGCTGTGCGGCGACGTGGCGCCGAGCGCTTCGGTGGAGGCGATGTTGACGATGCGCGGGCTCTGCGACTTGCGCAAATGCGGCAGCGCGGCGCGGATCACCCGCGGATGCGCGGTGAGCAGAATATTCAGCGCGCGCTCCCACACCGCGTCGTAATTCGCATCGTCGATCGGCAGCGCTGCCGAGATGCCGGCGTTGTTGATGACGATGTCGAGCCCGCCGAGTGACTGCGCGATGTGTTCGACGCCGCTTTTGATCGCCTGCGCTTCGCCGACATCGAGCGCGAACGCGGTCGCGTCGCCGCCGCGCGCCTTGATGGCGTCGGCGACCGGCTGCGCGCCGGCCAGGGTGACGTCGGTGACGGCGACGCGCGCGCCTTCGTCGGCGAACACATGCGCGGTGGCGCGGCCCATGCCGCTCGCAGCGCCTGTGACCAGAACGCGCAAGTCTTTGACCGAACGGCTGAGGGGCTTGTACGACATCGGTTTCCTCCGGTTGTTTCTTGTTGCGGAATGTGCGGCGCGCGGGGGCGCGCGGCCTTCCGATTGACAAGGCTGACATCGATCGACACACAGGTCAAACGTCGCGCAGACGACGAACAACAAACAAACAGGAGGACGCGCGTGAGCGATCTCGATTTCAGCGGCAAGCAGGTTCTGGTGGTCGGCGGCTCCAGCGGCATCGGCAACGGCATCGCACAGGCGTTTCGCACCCGCGGCGCAGAGGTCTGCGTCACCGGCACGCGCGCGGCGCCATCGGACTACGCGGTCGAAGACGGCAGCCATTTCGACGGACTGACTTACGTGCAGCTCGACGTCGGCAAGGCGCAGGCGGTCGATGCGTTCGCGCCGCCGATCGAACGGCTCGACGTGCTGGTGCTGGCGCAGGGCGCGGTGATCTATCGCCGCGGCGAGTTCGAGATGGACGGCTTCCGCCACGTGATGGAAGTCAACCTGATGAGCCTGATGGCCTGTGCGGCGAAATTCCACGCCCAGCTCAAGGCGTCGTCCGGCAAGCTGATCATCGTGTCGTCGACCGCGGCCTTCCACGCCACCAAGGGCAACCCGGCCTACAACGCCTCGAAGACCGGCGCTTACGGCCTGACCCGGACGCTGGCGCAGGCCTGGGCCGAGGACGGCATCCGCGTCAACGGCATCGCGCCGGGGCTGGTCGATACCAAGATGACCAAGGTCACCACCGACAATCCGAAGCGGCTCGCCGGCGCGATCGAAGGCATCCCGATGAAGCGGCTCGGCACGCCGGAAGACATGGCCGGCGCCGCGCTGTTCCTGGCGTCGCCGCTGTCGGCCTATGTGCTCGGCCAGACGCTGGTGGTCGACGGCGGGCTGATTTTGTAAGGGTGAAACGCTGGCCCCACGTATCGCAACCTCATCCTGAGGAGACCGGTTTCGTCCGGAGGACGAGACCGGGCGTCTCGAAGGATGCGCTGCGCTTGGCGTGAGGTGAGCTTGCGCCGACTCATGGTTCGAGACGGCGCTTCGCGCCTCCTCACCATGAGGGATAGTCTGTGGCGTTGGTTGCCAGCCTCAGCGGAAGATCGAGAAGAAGCCCGATGCGCTCGGCGGCGGAGCGCGGCGGCCCTGCTGCTGTTGCGGCGGCGGCGCTCCGAAGCCGAAGAATCCCGACGCGGTCGGCGGTGGGGGCGGCGGTGCGGAGCGGGCGACGCGGCGCTGCTGCTGCTGCTGCGGCTGCGATCCCGCCGAGGCGCTCGGCGCGCCGCCACTGGGCTTGGCGCTTGCCACCGGGGTCTCCGGCTTCGGCTGCTCCTTCGGCGGCGGCGGCTCCTGGGCCTTTTCAATCGACACTTCGCGGCGCGGCCAGACGTCGTCGTCGGCGCGGCCGGCGGGCGCCGATAGCGGCTCGCCCTTCACCAGCGTGCGGGCGACCAGCGCATCGACCGGCGCCGGTTGCGTGCCCGGCCCGCCGAGCAGGCGGTCGGTCGAGACCGAGGTGGCGACCAGCGGCAGAATCGGACCAGCGGCAGGGCGGGGCGCCGGGCCGCTCGGAGGCTTGGCCTCTTCGGGGGCGGCCGGCTCGGTCGGCAACGCGATCGGGCCGCTGTGCGCCGCCAGCAACCTGGCGATCTCGCGCTCGACATAATGCGCCAGCTTGCGGGCGCCAGACTTGGTGAAATACACGCCGTCATAGGAGCGCAGCCGCCGGATCTGGCCTTCGAAATCCGGGCCCTGCAGCACATAGCGGCCGCCTTCGTCGACGAAGCCGTCCCAGACGTCCACATAGGTGATGCCTGCCTTGGCGGCGCCGTCGCGGAATAGCGCGTTGAGGAACTGCATGTCCGAGGTCGCCTTGGTGCCGCGCACCGCCGGCAGGCCGACCCACAGAATCGGGACGTTCTTGGCCTTGAGGACGTTGATCAGATCCTCGATCTTCTTGGCGTACAGCTCCGACCAGCGATCCTCGCGGAACTGGGCGACGCCGCTGGCGGCGCGCTTGCCCTTCTCGGTCATGATCCGCAGCGAATCGTCGTCGTCCTCGTCGTCGTCCGCCGCATTGTCGGCGGCCTTGTCGTCCGGCTTGGCTTCCTCGCCGGGCTTGGCGGCCTTGTCGTCCTTCTTCTTGTCCTTGTCGGGAGTCGCCTGCTCGCGGATCGCAATCCGGTCCGACAGGCCGAGCATCACCACGATCGCGTCCGGGTTCTCCTGGGCGATCACCTCCTTGGCGGCGCCGACCCAGTCCGACGGCTCGCCCTTCGGGGCGTAGCGCAACAGCCCGGAGATGGTCCTGAATTTGCGCACCACGCCCATTTCGGGCTGCTCGGCATAGGCCTGCTCCAGGCCATAGCCGAGCCAGTCGGCCATCGAGTCGCCGAGCACCAGCACGGTGCGGTCAGGGGTCGTCTCGCGCTTCTCGGGTGCCGGCGCCTTGGAATAGTCCTCGCGCGGCGCGGCGCGGCGTTGCGGCTGGTTCTGGTGGAAGGGTTGGAACACATCGTTGCCGAACCAGCCGAATCCGCCTCCTCCGCCGCCGCGTTGCTGGCGCTGCGGCGGGCCGCCGCCGAAATCGAAGAACTGCGCCGAGGCCGGCGCGGCGATGCCGAACAGCAGCACGCCAGCGACCGCCAGCACGGCCAGCGGGCCGCGCTCGGTGAAGACGCCAAAAAACGATCTCGGCTTGTCGGACATACGGATCTTGCGCAATCGCTACCGTTCGGAACGGGAGCTGATCCCTATACTAGCGGATTCGGGCCGCAACCGGGCAGCTTTCGCCGGCTCCATAAGGCGGTCCCGGCCGCGCCCGTCAAGGGCTCCGGCCGGGCCGCGCGGGCCGTTCAGGCCGCCGATTGGCCCGGCAGCAGCCTGGCGTCGAGCGCGGCGGCGAGCGCGGGCGACACCGGTGTCATCGGCAGCCGCACTTCGGGGCTGTCGATCAGCCCACGCCGCCACAGCGCAAATTTGATCGGCGCCGGCGACGGCTCGGCGAACAGCAGCTTCGGCAGGTCGGCGAGCCGTTGCCACTCGGTCGTCCCGCCGAGCCGGTCGCCGGCCTGTAGCCGATGCATCATCGCGGCGAACGCCTCGGTCTCCAGATGCGCCGAGGCCAGGATCGCGCCGTCGCAGCCGCGGCTGAGCGCATCGTAAGCCAGCGCGTCCTCGCCGGTGAGCACCGCAAAGCCCGGCGGCCGCAGCCGCAGCAGCTCCGCGGTCTGCGCCGGATCGGCGCAGCAATCCTTGACGCCGACGATGTTGGCGCGCTCGGCGAGCCGCAGCATCGCCTCGTTGTGCAGATTGACACCGGTGCGGTACGGGATGTTGTAGATCAGGATCGGCCGCGCGGTGGCGTCCGCCGCGGCTTCGAAATGCAGCACCATCCCGTGCTGCGACGGGCGGGTGTAGTACGGGCAGGCGATCAGCACGCCGTCGATCGGCCAGCGCGCGGTCCGCTGCAGCGCCTTGGTGAGCTTGCGCGTGTCGCTGCCGGACAGGCCGAGATACACCGGCAGCCTGCGGCCGCTCGCCGCCAATGCGTCGACGCTCAGCATCACCAGGCGCTCGAGCTCGTCTTCGTCCAGCGTCAGCCCTTCGCCGGTGGTGGCCCCCAGGATCAATCCGTCGAGCGGGGCGCGCGCGTAATGCGCGATCAGCCGGCGCAGCGATGCGGCGTCGAGCTCGCCGCCCCGAAACGGCGTGATCAGCGGCAGCCACAGCCCGCGCGGCGGCGGCGATTCCTCGGACTGGTCGGTGCAGATATCCATCTTCGATCTCCTTGGGGCGGACCGGAAGACGGAGCAGCAACAAAAAACCCCGTCGAAACCGGCGGGGTCGGGTGCATGCGTGAAGGCGAGATTGATCTATCGCGCGCGCAAGCCACCGGCCCCTGAAGGAGCGCTGGCTTTCGATTTCAAAGCGGCGGCACGAACGATCATGCGGCGGAGGATGGGCGGTAGAAAGCTCGATGTCAATTGAGAGATCGAGCTGCGCCGGCCCGGGAGAGTAGCAGCTACTTTCTTCAAAGCAGCGGCTACCTTCCTCTCAACCTCTCCAGCATCTCCCCGGTCGCGAACCCGTCCGCGGGCGCGCCGATCGAGGCTTGGAAATTCCGCAGCGCTTCCCGTGTCATGCTGCCGAACTGGCCGTCGGGGGTGCCGCGGTAGAAGCCGCGGTTGGCGAGAAGCTGTTGCAATTCCAGCTTTTCGGTTCGCGACAGCGCCTTTTCCTGGCGCGGCCAGTCCTGGACGAACGGGCCGCCGCCGCGCAGCCGGTCGGCGAAATGGCCGATCGCCAGCGCATAAGCCTCGGCCGGGTTGTATTTCATGATCACCCGGTAATTGGTCAGCATCAGGAAGCCGGGGCCATCGGCGCCGGCTGGCGCCAGCAGATAGGCCTTGTCGGACGGGCGCGGGAATGCCTGCCCGGTCGGGCGCTGCAGCCCCATCTGCTGCCACTGCGCCAGCGACTGGCTGTGGCGGCGGTCGGCCAGCATGTAGTTGAAGCCTTTCGGCACCACGACCTCGTAGCCCCAAGTCTCGCCGCTCTGCCAGCCGTCCTTCTTCAGGTTGTTGGCGGTCGAGGCGATCAGGTCGTAGGGGTTGTCGACGACGTCGCGGCGGCCGTCGCCGTCGGCATCCACCGCGAAGCGCTTGAACGAGGTCGGCATGAACTGTGTCGGGCCGAAGGCGCCGGCCCACGAGCCGCGAAGCTGCTCGGGCCGCAGGTCGCCGCGATGCAGGATCTCCAGCGCGGTGAGGAATTCGTCCTTGAAGTAATTCTGGCGGCGGCCGACGCAGGCCAGCGTCGCGGTCGAGTTCACCACCGAGCGGTCGCCGATCTGGGTCGAGTAGTTCGATTCGATGCCCCAGATCGAGGCAATGATGTAGCGGTCGACGCCGTAGGCGCGCTCGACGGCGTCGAACTCCGCCTTATAGCGCGCCAGGATCTCGCGGCCCTTGGCGAGCCGGGTGTCGTTGACCAGGATGTCGAGATAATCCCAGATCGATTTGGTGAATTCCGGCTGCGAATCCATCAGGTCCATCAGCCGCAGGTCCGGCGAGAGTCCGGCGGTGAAGCGGGCGAATGAGTCGCGCGAGATGCCGCGGCGCGCGGCGTCCGGCCACATCGAGGCGACGCAATTGTCGAAACTGGCCGCCGCCTGCCGGATCGCCGCTGCGGTCATCAGCGGATGGCCGGAGGCCCCATCCTCGCCGCTCCATTGCGGCGTCGAACGAACCGGCGCCGGAATCGGTGCCTGCGCCGGTGCGGCCACCGGCTGCGGCGTGGCGGGGGCGGCGGGGCGGCCGCTTGGCAGCGCGCCGGTGAACAGGTCGAAGATCGCAAACGGATTGCTGCGCTCGCCGGTCTGCGCCGCCGCAGGCGCCGGCAGCAGCGCGGCGCCGATCAGCGCCGCCGTTGCCATGCGCGCCAGCCGATAGTGAGTTACCGTCATCGCTTGATCCCGTCTGCTCGTCCGAGCCCCCTGCGCGAGGAGGCCAGCTTCACGTTTCAATCAGCTTAACAAAGCGTTTTTCCGGCGTCAGCGGCCGTACCGAACGGCGGCCGGCGCGGCGGACTTGACCGCCCGCGAGATTCGCGGCGGAGATGCGTGAAGCTGCCGCAGGACAGGTGCAACCGCGATGTTGGGCATTCATGATATCGGTCTGTTCGTCGCCGCCGGACTGCTACTC
>NZ_QPFS01000182.1:0-6867 GCF_010906995.1 Rhodopseudomonas sp. WA056
CCCCTCCCCCTTGCGGGGAGGGGTCGGGGGTGGGGGTCCACAAGCAAAACCTTGCTTCGTAGCTACCCCCCACCCCGACCCTCCCCCGCAAGGGGGAAGGGAGCACAAGCGCCATGCCGTCGATCAGCATGAAACCGAACTCACTCGTCCCGCGGCGCGAGGTCGCGTTTGCCGTGGTAGCGGCGCGCCGGGCCGCGCGACAGCGGGCGCTCGCCGCCGTCGCTGGCGGTGCGTTCGACCTTGACCCTGCGGCCCTTGCGATCCTCGACCGCCCCGCGCTTGGTGATCGTCTTCTTCGGCTTGGCTGCGCCCTCGACCACCGACCACTCCTCGGCAGACACGACCTTGCCGGCGCGCGGCTTCGGCTTGGTCTCGCTCGGCGACGGGCCGGCGAAGTCGCAGCCGGCGAGCGCGATCACCTTCTCGCCGAGCTGATCGCGCAGCACCCGGGTCTTGACCTCGTCGACCTCGCCTTCACCGAGTTCGAGCAGTTGGAACGGCCCATAGGAGACCCGGATCAGCCGGTTCACCTCGAGCCCGAGATGCGCCAGCACGTTACGCACTTCGCGGTTCTTGCCCTCGCGGATCGCGAACACCAGCCAGACATTGGCGCCCTGATCGCGCTCCAGCTTGGCCTCGATCGGGCCGTATTGCACGCCGTCGACCTCGATGCCGTTCTGCAGCTCGTCGAGCTGCGCCTGGGTGATCTCGCCATGGGCGCGGACGCGGTAGCGCCGTAGCCAGCCGGTCTCCGGCAGTTCGAGCGCACGCGCGAGGCCGCCGTCATTGGTGAGCAGCAGCAGGCCCTCGGTGTTGAAGTCGAGCCGGCCAATCGAGATCAGCCGCGGCAGCCCTTCGGGCAAATGATCGAACACCGTCGGCCGGCCTTCCGGATCGCTGTGCGTCGTCATCAGCCCGCGCGGCTTGTGATACAGGAACAGCCGCGTCCGCTCGCGCTCCGGCAACGGCTTGCCGTCGATGGTGATGACATCGCTCGCCTTGACGTCGAGCGCCGGCGAATCGATCACCTTGCCGTTGACGGTGACACGGCCTTCCGTGATCCACGCCTCGGCATCGCGGCGCGAGCACAGCCCGGCACGCGCCACCACCTTGGCGATACGCTCGCCAGCCTTGTCGGATTTGGCCGGTGCCGCCGGCTTCCGCTTGGAAGCTGCCGGGTCCTGCTTGCGAAACGCACCGCGGCCGCCGAACGCCGGACGCTTGGCGAAGACCCGGCTGTCGTCCTCATTGTCGCGGCGCGGACGATCGAAGCCGCGCTCTTCGTCCCGACCCTTGCGGGGACGATCGAAGCCGCGGCCTTCGCTGCGCGGATGCTCGTGCCAATCGCCGTGCCTGGCGGCGCGGTCGCGCTGCGGGCGATCCTCACGAGGACGGTCGCTGCGGGGACGGTCACTCCGCGGGCGATCCTCGCGCGGACGATCGAAGCTGCGCTCGCGGAACGGACGCTGCTCGCCGTCGCGCGGGCGCGAGAATTTCGGCCGGTCGCCGCCGCGTTCCGGACGGTCCGAGCGCTCACCACGGTCGAACCTGGGCTTGTCGCCGCGAGCCTTGTCGAACCGCGGCTTGTCTTCCCGATCCCGATCGAAGCGCGGCTTGTCGTCACGCGATTTCGAGAACCGCGGCTTGTCGAAGCCGCCTTTGTCGAATTTGCGGTCGCGATCGCCGCCGGCACGCGCCGGCCGATCCTCGCGGGCCCGCCACGGCTTGTCGTCACCGCGGTCGCGGCCGGGCTCACCGTCGCGCTTGAAGGTGCGCTTGGGGCGATCGGCAAAATCGCGCTTCGGCCGGTCACCGAAATCGCGCTTGGGACGATCACCGAACTCCTTGCGCGGACCGCGCTCGGCACGCTCCCCACCGCTGCGCGCGGGGCGGTCGTCGCGGCTAAAACGGGGACGCGGCGCATCACCGTCATCACGGCGCGGACGGTCGGAAAAGTCGCGGCGCGGCGCGGCACCGTCGCGCTTGGCATAGGGCCGCTTGCCCTCGCTGCCGAACGAGCGCTTGGCGTCGCCGCCGAACGACTTCTTGGCGTAGGTCTTCTCCCCACGGCCCTCGCCGGCCCCCTCGCCTGCGCGCTTGGCGAACTTCTTCTCCGGCCCTCGCGCCGCGCCGGAACGGCCCTTGCCGCCCCCCGGACCTCTGCCGCCAAAACCGCCCTTGCCGCCCTTGCCGCCGGCGGGCCTGTCGCGGCGGCCACGCGCAGAATCGTTGTCTTTACGGGTGTCGCGGGGCATGACTGGTCTTTCTATCGGAACACGAAATGGGGCACAGGCAGTCGGGAACGGCTCGCAGGCCGCGCGCTCCGATCGAAACGCGCATGGTCACGCAAAACAGCCATCCACTTTTGCTGAAGTCGGTCTCCTAGCAGAGTTTTCGGAGCGAGACGAGCCAAGAACGACGATGACGGCTTCCACTTTCATGGAATTGGCGCTGGCCGAGGCAGCCGCGGCGGGGGCTGCCGGCGAGGTGCCGATCGGCTGCGTGATCGTCCGCGACGGCGTGGTGATCGCCAAGGCCGGCAACCGCACCCTGACCGACCGCGACCCCACCGCCCATGCCGAGCTGCTGGCGATCCGGCAGGCGTCGGCCAAGCTCGGCAGCGAGCGGCTAGTCGATTGCGACCTCTACGTCACGCTGGAGCCGTGCACGATGTGCGCCGGTGCGATTTCGTTCGCCCGAATTCGGCGGCTGTATTTCGGCGCGTTCGATCCGAAGGGCGGCGCGGTGGAATCCGGCGTGCGTTTCTACGGCCAGCCGACCTGCCATCATGCGCCGGAAGTGTATTCCGCGGTCGGCGAGCGCGAGGCCGCGGCGATGCTGCGGGAGTTCTTCAAGGCGCGGCGCTGAAGAACTTCAACAACGCTTCGGCGGTCTGATCCGGCGCCTCCTCGGTGAGGAAGTGACCGGAATCGACCGGTCCGCCCTGCACGTCTTTCGCCCAATTCTTCCAGGTGTCGAGCGGCGTCGCGGCCGATTGCGCGATGCCGGCGTCGCCCCACAGCGCCAGCATCGGCACTTCGATCTTGTTGCCGGCTTCGACATCGGCCTTGTCGTGCTCGAAATCCGCGAACGCGCCCGCACGATAATCCTCGCACATCGCGTGCAGCCGCATCGGGTCGCGGAACGGCGCCAGATAATGTTCGAGCGCACGCGGATCGAAGCATGACAGATCGTGGGCCTTGGCCCAGCTCGCCAGCTTGTTCTTCAGGAAGAAATCCGGCGCGGCGGCGATCAGCGTCTCCGGCAGCGGCGCCGGCTGCGCCAGGAAGCTCCAATGATAGATCTTCAGCGCATAGCGCCGGTCCATCCGCTGCCAGTATTCGTAGGTCGGCAGGATATCGAGCACCGCCAGCTTCGACAGCCGCCCCGGCGAATCCAGCGCCATTCGGTAGCTGACCCGGCCGCCGCGGTCGTGGCCGGCGAGCGCAAAATGCACGTGGCCGAGCTGCTCCATCGCCTCGATCAACTGCCTGGCCATCGCCCGCTTGGTGTAGGGCGTGTGCTTTTCGTCGCTCTCCGGCATGTCGGACCAGCCGTAGCCCGGCAGATCGGCGATGATCAGCTTGAACCGCTCGGCGAGCTTCGGCGCAACCCGGTGCCACATCACATGGGTTTCGGAGAAGCCATGCAGCAGCAGCAGCGGCGGCCCGTCGCCGCCGGTGCGGGCGAAGATCCGGCCCGACGAGGTGTTGATCCACTCCGAGCCGAAGCCCGGAAACAAGTCGGCGAGATCGGGCATCGGCGAATCCTTCCAACTGGGTGTCGTCAGCTCCAAACACGACCTCATCCTGAGGAGCGCTCCGAAGGAGCGCGTCTCGAAGGATGGGCCGCCGCCTCGCCCTTCGAGACGCGAGCTAGCGCGCGCTCCTCAGGGTGAGGCTAACTGATCACTTCCTCCGCCGTTCCCGCGCCACCGCCTGCCAGCCGATGTCGCGGCGGCAGAAGCCTTCGGGCCAGTTGATCACGCCGATCGCCTCGTAGGCGCGGCGCTGCGCCTCGGCGACCGTCTTGGCCGACGCGGTGACCGCGAGCACGCGGCCGCCATTGGCGAGCACCCAGTCGCCCGACGCCACCGTGCCGGCGTGGAAGATCTGCACGCCTGGAATCGCGTCGGCGCGCTCCAGGCCGGCGATCCGGGTGCCCTTCTCGTAGTGTCCCGGATAGCCCTTGGCGGCCATCACCACGGTGAGCGCCGGATCGTCGTGCCAGCGCAGGCTGACATGATCGAGCTGGCCGTCGGCGCAGGCGAGCAGCGCCGGCACGATGTCGGACATCATCCGCATCATCAGCACCTGGCACTCCGGGTCGCCGAACCGGACATTGTATTCGATCAGTTGCGGGCCGTCCTCGGTGATCATCAGCCCGGCGAACAGCACGCCCTTGAACGGCGCGCCCATCGCCTTCATCGCCTTCAGCGTCGGATAGATGATCCGCTGCATCGTCTGCTGACAGATCGCGTCGGTCATCACCGGCGCCGGCGAATACGCCCCCATGCCGCCGGTGTTCGGTCCCTTGTCGCCGTCATAGGCGCGCTTGTGGTCCTGTGCGGAGGCGAGCGGCAGCGCGTGGTCGCCATCGCACAGCACGAAGAACGACGCCTCCTCGCCGACCAGGAAATCCTCGACGACGACTTCGACGCCGGCGTCGCCCAGCCCGCCGCCGAACATCATGTCGACCGCGGCCTCCGCCTCGGCAAGCGTCGTCGCCACCACCACGCCCTTGCCGGCGGCGAGGCCGTCGGCCTTGACCACGATCGGCGCGCCCTGCACCCGGATATAGGCCTTGGCCTCGTTCGGATCGCTGAACCGTTCATAGGCGGCGGTCGGAATGTCGTGCGCCTTGCACAGATCCTTGGTGAAGCCTTTCGAGCTTTCGAGCTGCGACGCCTTGCGGCTCGGTCCGAACGCCTTGATGCCGGCCGCGGCCAAATCGTCAACGATGCCGGCGGCGAGCGGCGCCTCCGGCCCGACCACCACGAAGTCGACCTGATTGGCCTTGCAGAACGCGATAACGGCCGGGTGGTCGGCGATGTCGAGCGCCACGCAGGTCGCCTCGCGGGCGATCCCGGCATTGCCCGGCGCGCACCACAGCTTGGTGACCAGCGGCGATGCCGCGATCTTCCAGGCCAGCGCATGTTCGCGCCCGCCCGAGCCGAGGAGGAGAATATTCATGAAAGCCTGACCGTACGCCCCGTGGATGGTCCGCGAGGTGTAACACGCGGCAGGCGGCCGGCAACGCGCGCCGGCGCGGATGTGGATATGTCCGGGTAGAGGCTCCGTCCCGGCCGCGGGTTGGCGGCCGGCCAGAAAGTCCCTACTTTCCGCCGCACCCTTCAACCCCGATCGAATCGCATGGCCCGACTGCAGTCTCCCCAAGCCCTCGCCAATGTCGGCGAATTCACCGTTTCCGAGCTGTCGCAGGCGCTGAAGCGGACGGTCGAGGACACCTATGGGCATGTCCGGGTGCGTGGCGAGATCACCGGCTTCCGTGGGCCGCACTCGTCCGGTCACTGCTATTTCGCGCTCAAGGACGAGGGCGCCAAGATCGAGGCCGTGATCTGGAAGGGCGTCGCCGGGCGGATGCGGTTCAAGCCGCAGGAAGGCCTCGAGGTCATCGCCACCGGCAAGCTGACCACCTATCCGGGCTCGTCGAAATATCAGATCGTGATCGAGGCGCTCGAGCCTGCCGGCGTTGGCGCGCTGATGGCGCTGATGGAAGAGCGCAAGAAGAAGCTCGCCGCCGAGGGCCTGTTCGACGAGGCGCGCAAGCAGCTCCTGCCGTGGCTGCCGGAGGTGATCGGCGTCGTCACCTCGCCGACCGGCGCCGTGATTCGCGACATCCTGCACCGGCTCGAAGATCGCTTTCCCCGCCGCGTGCTGGTTTGGCCGGTGCGGGTGCAGGGCGAAGGCTCAGCCGAACAGGTGGCGGCTGCGATCCACGGCTTCAACGCGCTGCCCGAAGACGGGCCGATCCCGCGGCCGGACCTGCTGATCGTCGCGCGTGGCGGCGGCTCGTTGGAAGATCTTTGGTCGTTCAACGAGGAGATCGTGGTCCGCGCCGCGGCCGACAGCATGATCCCGCTGATCTCGGCGGTCGGCCACGAGACCGACGTCACGCTGATCGATTTCGCTGCCGACAAGCGGGCGCCGACCCCGACCGCGGCGGCCGAAATGGCGGTGCCGGTGCGCGCCGAGCTGTTCGTCGAGGTCGGCGGGCTGGCCCGGCGGATGCTGTCGAGCTGGCAGCGCGGCCAGGATTTCCGCCGCAACGAGCTGCGCGCCGCCGCCCGCGCGCTGCCGGGCGCCTCCGACCTGCTGGCGATCCCGCGGCAGCGGCTCGACACTGCGGCGGCCTCGCTGCCTCGCGCGCTGCGCGCCAACACCCACGCCCATCACCGCCGCTTCGCCACCGCCGCCGCTGGCATGACGCTCAAGGTGCTGCGGGCGCAGGTGGCGCACAGCGCCCATCGGCTCGACGTCTCCGGTACCCAGTTGCAGCGCTGCGCCCGGGCGACGCTGCGGCACCGCCGCGACCGGTTCGAAGGCTTGGCGGTGCGGCTGCAAGCCTCCCGGCTGGCCAACCAGCAGGCGCAGCGGATGCGGATCGCCGGCGAGCAGGAGCGGCTGCAGCGGCTCGCCGAACGCGCGCGGCGGGCGCTGGCCACCCTGCTGGAGCGCCGTCAGGCGCGGCTCGACGCCACCGGCAAGCTGCTCACCGCACTGTCGTATCGCGGCGTGCTGGCGCGCGGCTTCGCGCTGGTGCGCGACGCCGAAGGGCGCTCCGTGCACACCGCCGCCTCGGTCGCCGCCGGCGCCAGGCCCCGCGGCGAATTCGCCCACCGCCGGC
>NZ_QPFS01000183.1:0-6849 GCF_010906995.1 Rhodopseudomonas sp. WA056
CCAGCATCCAGCCGCCCAAGGCGGCGCTGCCGCCCGGCCAAGGCACGCGCATCGACCAGATCGCGTAGCTGCCGAAACAGGGACCGCGCGCAGGACGACTGGCCCCGCCGCGCGCGGGGCTTTGTCGTTTCGGTGCCAACAAGCGGAGGGCTGCTGGCACGCGGCCCACGCTCTGCTAGACTCCGTGGGTAGATAGCGGAGTAGCGCTGATGAGCGACGTCAGAGTCATGACCGGCGGCTGCCATTGCGGCCTGGTGCGGTTCGAATGCACCACCGACCTGTCGATGGTCACGGCCTGCAACTGCTCGATCTGCACCAAGAAGGGACTGCACTTCACCTTCCTGCCGCCGAAGAGCTTTCAGCTCCGCGCCGGCGAGGACAGCCTGAAGGAATACCTGTTCAACAAGCGCGCGATCAGCCACCAGCTCTGCGGCGAATGCGGCGTCGAAGTGTTCGCGCGCGGCACCAAGCCCGACGGCACCGAGGTGGTGGCGCTGAACGTCTCGTGCATCGACGGCATCGAACTGTCGCAACTGACGATGACCCCGATCGACGGCCGGCACAGGTAGTCGGCGGCCATTCTTACCACGGTCATTCCGGGGCGCTCGCGTCAGCGAGCGAACCCGGAATCTCGAGGTAATGTGCTCGGATCAGATTCCGGGTTCGCGCCTGTCGGCGCGCCCCGGAATGACTTGGGGAGAGATCGAGCGCCACCGGACAAGCTGTTACTTATCCAGCTCCTTGTAGTGCCGGAAGATGCCGTCCTGGTTGAACGGAATGCGGCGGTCGCTGGTGAGGTAGGCGGCGATGTTCGGGCGCTCGGCGATGCGGTCGTGCAACGCGACCAGCTTGGGAATGTCGCGCTCGAATGCCTTCATGTGCTTCGGAAACGCGTAGCGCAGGCCCTCGACGATCTGGAACAGCGACAGATCGGCGTAGCTCGGCTTGCGCCCCGTCAGATACGCACCGCCACCGCCGGCGATCAGGCGCTCGAAATAGCCGAGGAATTTCGGGGCACGGTTGTCCCAGAATTCGGCGCTGCGCTTCCTCGCCGGCTTCCGCTGGTCGTCGTAGTACAGCATGGTGCCGATCGGGTGATGGGTGTCGTGCACCTCCTGCACCAGGTCGGCGATGGTGAGCTGGAGCTGATGCACCCACAGCCGTCCCGATTCGGTGGCGGGTGCGAGACCGTGGCGGCTGCCGAGATACAGCAGGATATTGGCGGTCTGGCCGATGGTCAGCTTGCCGGCTTTCAGAAACGGCGGCGCGAATGGCGGCGTGCCCTGATCGGCCTGCATCAGCTTCATCATGGTCGCCATGCCGGCCTTGCCGCGGCGGGCGGCATCGACATAGCCGGCACCAGCCTCTTCCAGCGCCAGCCGCACGAACTCGCCGCGACCCTGAATGGTCGGCCAGTAGTATAATTCGTAAGCCATCGGTTCGGCCCCTGTGGTGAGCGCCGCACGGCCTGCATTGCGGCCGGTCTCCTCCGGAGCCTAACAAAAAAGCGCCGCGGAAGGTCCGCGGCGCTTCGATGAGGGATCGCTCTGGCGAAGAGCGTCAGTTGGTCTGCTGGATCGCCGCCAGTTCCCAGCTCGCGCCGGGACGCCGGGTGAAGGTCCAGATCTCGGTGGCCTCGATCGGCGTCTCGCTGCCGGCGACCAGCCGGTCGGTGCCGCGCTCCAGGGTCTTGTCGACCAGCGAGAACCGCATCGCCACGGTGGCGAAATCGGTTTCACCCTCGGTCCACGCTTCGGCGAGATCGCCCTGCAGCAGCTTCACGTCCGACACCTTGTTGATGTCGTTGGCGGCCTTGTTCTCCTCCAGATCCTTGGCGAAGTACGAAGCCATTTCCGGCGTAGCGAGCTCACGCAGCCGATCGATATCTTCGTTCGACCAGGCGGCCTGGACCTCGCCGAGCAGCCGCTCGAACGCCTCGTAGTCGTCCGGCTTGATCTCGAGCGGCCGATCGTTGCGCGCGCCGCCGCCGAAACCAAAGCCGGAGCGATAACCGGACTGCGACGCCTGCGCGGTACCTTGGGCAGTACCTTGGGCCGCACTCTGGTCCATGGCATGCGTGGCCCTGCCCATCGGGCCCGTGGCGTCTGCTCCATCGGGCCGCGGGCCCTGGCCTGCCGCCGGACCAGCCGCATAGGCTGCCTGCTGGTTGTTGCGGCGCTGCCACCAACCCCAGGCCAGACGGGCCAGGATCACGACCAGCGCCACCTGCAGTATCAGCCCGATGATCGAGGCGAAGCTGCCGAGACCCGACAGGAAGCCGCCGCCGAACAGCATGCCGAGCAGGCCGGCGCCGAGGAAACCGGCTGCGAGGCCGCCGAGCATGCCCATGCCCGGACGGTTGAAGAAGCCGCCCTTGTTGGCAGCGCCTGCGGCGGGTGCGTTCATGCCGGGGCTGCCCGGCTGGCTGTAGGTGCGGTTGAGCGGTTGGGCGGCCCCCGGTGCGGTGGTGGTGCTCGGCGGCGCCGCGAAGCTGCGCGAGCCGCGCGAGCCCATGCTGCCGCTGCGACCGGCACGGGCGTCGGCGGCCGACGACAGCACCATCGCCATCGGCAGGGCCAAAGCCATGGTCACGGCAAGAGCAGCGATAACGCCGCGCGTGCGATGCAAGAAATTCATGTCACTCCCTCAATCCCCGGCAGGGGGAAGCCTAGTAAAAATGGGCAGCGCCGATCAAAAAGAAAGCGGGCGCGTCGTCGCACGCCTGCGGCGCTCGGTCGCGGGAGGCCTGAATCGACAGCCTAATTGTAGAAGGAACCCTAATTGTAGAAGGAAGAAGTGTCGATGGTGACAGATTCGACGACGACTTTGCCGGTCTGCCTGTCAAAGGTCCCCGCCACTTGCACCGGAAAGGCGTCGGAGACGGCCGTCGAGTCGCGACGATCGCCGTAATTCAAAGTCACATACACGTCGCCCACAGCCTCGAACGAATTGTCCGGCCCCTCGAAAATACCGTCAGGATTCGCGTCGATCGACTCGAATTCGGTGTGGGTCGACAACTGATCGAGTTGATCCCATTCCGGCGAAGAGGCCAGATCGTATTCGCTGACCGCATCGATGATCGCTCGAAGCAGCTTCCGGTCTTCGACCGGCTTCAACTTCGGAACCTGATGAGCGCCGGTGACCGTCATCTGACCGCTCCCAATCCGATACCAGCATTGTACTGCCAGGCAAGGCGCGCGCCCAAGCCGTCCAATCCTCCCATGATCCGCTGCGAATCCATACCAAAATAGAACAGCCGCCGCTGAAAATAGCCGCGCAGGGCAGCCGGAATATCGAAAACGTGAGCCGCATCGTCCAGCGGTGCCGCCCACGGCACGTTCGGTGCAGGATGAGAACTGAACAACCCGCCTTGATTCACGATCCTCGTAGCCACCGCACGCGGAAGCAGAAATCCAACCTCGCTCCTTGCGAAGGGGTCCTCGTCCGCCGTTTGATCGATGATCTGTCGCGTCCTCACTCTGTAAGCGACGATACGCGCGCCGACCTCGCCGGCGGCAGGCACCGCCTGAAACGAGGGCGAGCGCGGTCTCGTGATCCGGACCGATACACTCTTGGGAGACGCCGTAACGGCGAAATAGGCCGCGACCAGAGGATTGGTCGTCCAGTCGAGCAGCCGGGTGGGCAGACCATGATGCTGAGCAAGGGCAAGTCGCTCCCACCGGCTCAGCCGAGACAAATCCGTGAACTCGGCAGCTCGCCGCTCGAATATTTCGATAAGCGTCCGCTCCTTGGCGAGCGAGTACTTTCCGCGCCCGATACCCGGCAGCAGTTCGAACCCTGGATCTCCCAGCCCGCGGAAAACCCAACCGCTATCGGCGTGGCCGTCAAGCCACTCCAGAAAGCGCGCCCAGACCTCAAGCCTCTTTTTGCCCGCCAACGCCTGTGGGGTGAGCTTAGATCGCTTGTCGTCAATGCTCATCGAGCAGCTCCCCCTACACCGGGACTGATCGAACCATCTCAGAAATCAAATACGTCATCTCACCAATGTATTTCAGTCCGACTCCATCGTCTCCTTCACCTTCGCCACCAGCGCGCTCAGCGCGAACGGTTTGGCCAGGAAGGCGAACTGCTCGTTTTCCGGCAGGCTCTTTTCGAACGCGTCTTCGGCGTAGCCGGAGACGAAGATGATCTTCAGATCCGGATTGCGGCCGCGCATCGCTTTCAAAAGCGTCGGGCCGTCCATCTCCGGCATCACGACATCGGAGACGACGAGATCGACTTCGCCGCCGTGCGCGTCGAACTCCTCCAGCGCTTCGACGCCGTTCGATGCTTCGATCACCTGATAGCCGCGCGAGCGCAGGCCGCGGGCATTGAGCGAGCGCAGCCCCTCTTCGTCTTCGACCAGCAGGATGGTGCCCTGCCCGGTCATGTCGGCGCGCGGCTTGGGCGCCGCCGGCGGCGGTTCGGATACGGCGCTGCCGGCGGCGGCGGGCGCCTCGACCTGCGGCTCGGCGGCCTGCTCGTGGCGCGGCAGATAGATGCGGAAACTGGTGCCCTTGCCGATTTCCGAATCGACGTAAACGAAACCGCCGGTCTGCTTGATGATGCCGTACACCGTCGACAGCCCGAGCCCGGTGCCCTTGCCGACTTCCTTGGTCGAGAAGAACGGCTCGAAGATCTTGTCGACGATCTCCGGCGGAATGCCGGTGCCGGTGTCGGAGACTTCGACGCAGACATAGTCCGCCGCCGGCATGCCGTTGTGCCCGAGTTGCGCGGCCGCGGACGCCGTGACGTTGGCGGTGCGGATCGTCAGTTTGCCGCCGTCGGGCATCGCGTCGCGGGCGTTGACGGCGAGATTGACGATCACCTGCTCGAATTGCGAGACGTCGGCCTTGGTCCGCCACAGATCGCGGCCATGCTGCATCTCCAGCGCGATCTTCTCGCCGATCAGCCGCTTCAGCAGCCGGTCGATGTCGGTCAGCGCCTCGCCGAGATCGAGCACCTGCGGCCGCAGCGTCTGCTTGCGCGAGAACGCCAGGAGCTGCCGCACCAGGGTCGCGGCGCGAGTGGCGTTCTGCTTGATCTGCATGATGTCCTGGAACGACGGATCGGTCGGCTTGTGCGCGTTCAGCAGGAAGTCGTTGGCCATCATGATGGCCGACAGCACGTTGTTGAAGTCGTGCGCGATGCCACCGGCGAGCTGGCCGATGGTGTCCATCTTCTGCGCCTGGTTGACCTGGTTTTCCAGCGCGCGGCGCTCGGTGGTCTCGAGCATGTAGACGATCGCCGCTTCGTTGTCGGTCTCGTCGCTGACCGCGGTGACGAAGAACTGACCCCAGCGCTCCTTGGCGCTGTCGAGCATCACTTCCACCGGAGCGATGTCGGCCTGCCCCCTGGCGGCCTGCTCGATCGCGCCCGCCAGCACCGCGCGGTCACGCGCCGAGGCCGCGGCGAGGATCGACTTCGATCCCGCCGAACCGGCCGGATCGAGGCTCTGCGCCAGCTTGGCCAGCCGGGCGTTGGCGCGCACCACCGCGCCGGTTTTGTCGACGGTGGCGATCGCCATCGGGGTCTGGTCGAAGAACCGCATGAAGCGGATTTCGGCGGCGCGCTGCGGATCGAGCCGGTCGTCGCGGGCACGGCTGATCACCAGCGTGCGCGACGGGCCGGGCGTGCCGTCGGCCCCGAACGCCAGCTTGTGATACAGCCGCACCGGCACGGTCTGGCCGCCGCGCTTCTTCAGGTCGATGTCGAAGACTTCGGTCTTCACCTCGCCGGGCTCCGGCACGATCGAAGTCAGCAGCGCGGCGCCGTCGCCGGACACGACGTCGGACAGTTTCAGGCCGCCGGAGCCGATCTCGGCGAGGTCGTGGTCGAGCCAGTTGGCCAGCGTGGCGTTGACATAGACCAGGTTGCCGGCCGGATTGACCGAGAAGAACCCGCAAGGGGCATGGTCGAGATATTCGATGGCATGTTGCAGGGTCTGGAACACATCCTCCTGGCGCTCGCGGTCACGGGTGATGTCCGCGATCGACCACACCGTCTGCCGCGCTTCGCGCTTGCTGGTGCCGAGCGGGCGCACCCGCAGCCGCATCCAGCGCCCCTGGCTGCCGTCGGTGCCGGCGACCCGCACCTCCTCCTGCAACCGCCGCCCCTCGCGCGCCGCCTTGAGCAGCCGGAACACCGCCTCGGAGACATCGGGATTGCCGATGAACACCCGCTCCACCGGGCGGACGTCCTGCATCGTCGCCGCCCCGGTCAGCGCCAGGTAAGTCGAGTTGGCATAAACCACGTGGCCGCCGGCGTCGGTGACCGCGATGCCGTCGAAGGCGTTTTCGGGGATCGCCCGCAGGATCGGATCCTCGGCGGCGCGGTCGGCGAAGCCGATGATGCCGGCCGCGAACGCGAACAGCATGAACAGCCCGACCATCGCCAGCAGCGCCAGCAGGCCGAGAATATAGGGCTGCGCGCCGGCACGGCCGAGCGTCATGAACGCCACTGCAGCGGCGACGATGGCGCCTGCCAGCAGCAGCACCAGCGCAATGCTGCCGCCGCGGCGGGCCGGCTCCGGCGACGCCGGGCGCGGCTCGGACGAAGCCTGTTGATCGTTGATGGTCATGGTCACCGAACCGGTCCCTTGCCCGCCGGGCACGCGGCGGCGCGGCTCCAACTGCCTGAATCGCGGCCGGAAACGCAAGACCATCCTCCGGCCCGTCCGCAGGCCATCAAGGACAATCCGTTCCGGCTTCCCGCGCCAGGGCGGCGCGCCGCCCGCCCCGCTCCTCGCTGCTGATGCATCGCCCCGCTCAATTGCTGCGGCCGGACCACGCCCGCTTCAGGTTCATGACGTAACCGATCACCTCGGCGACCGCCTGGTGCTGCCCCACC
>NZ_QPFS01000184.1:0-6577 GCF_010906995.1 Rhodopseudomonas sp. WA056
GGGCTCGGGCTTTGGTTCTGGGGCGGCGGCGGAACGGGTGAGCGGAGCGGCGGGGCGGGGCGTTGGAAGCACCGTTTCGGGCGCGGCGGATGCGACCTGAACCGCACCTTGCACCTGGACCGGGGGAGCGCTGCGGCTGGTCTCCGCGACCTCGATGTCGTCGGAACCCGACGAGCGCTCGGTGATGGCGGCGACGGTCCGGCGGGTCGCGCCCTTTTCCAGATTCTCGGCGAGCAGATTGCGCATGATGGCGTCGCGCGAGCCGCCACTGCGACCGCCGAGCACCACGCCGACCAGGAAGCGGTTGCCGCGGTGCATCGAGGTGACAAGATTGAATCCGGAGGCCCGGGTGTAGCCGGTCTTGATGCCGTCGACGCCTTCGACGCTCCCGAGCAGCCGGTTGTGGTTCCGGATCGACTGGCCGCGGTAAGCGAATACGCTGGTCGAGAAGTAGCGATAATAGCGTGGGAAACGATCCTGAACGGCGCGGCCGAGGATCGACTGGTCCCGGGCGGTGGTGACCTGCTCGCTGTTGGGCAGGCCGGATGCATTGCGATACACGGTGCGCGACATGCCGAGGGCGCGCGCCTTGCGGGTCATCATCCTGGCGAATTCAGCCTCGCTGCCGCCGATCGTCTCGGCGATCACCACGGCGGCGTCGTTCGCCGAGCGAGTCACCAGACCCTTGATCGCGTCCTCGACCCGCAGCTTCTGGCCCGGGCGCAGTCCGAGCTTGGTCGGGGCTTGTCCGGAGGCGAATTCGGACACTTCCATTTCGCTGTCGAGCGAAAGCTTGCCCTGTTCGAGTCGCTCGAACAGCAAATACAGCGTCATGATCTTGGTCAGCGATGCGGGGTGACGCTGGCTGTCCGGGTTGGTGGCGCTGAGCACCGCGCCCGAATTGCCATCGACGATGATCGAGGCGAAGGCGGGATTGTAGGCGTTGCGTTCGACGTGGTGGCGGGCGTGATTCTTGTGGCGCCGCCTCGCATCGGCGGTATCGGTTGTGAAGATCACCGCAGCGGAGATCGTGGCCAAGCCGAGCACGCAAACTCGCAGCGCGCGCGAGCGGAAAGAAATATTGCGGTGCATGAACGTCCCCGTCCGATCTTTCATCATTCACCGGACCGTGAGGCAGAATTAAGCCCGCGCAGCCCGGAAACGTCAGAATCCAGCGTTGGAATCACTCGCTAGCCCGGCACCAGCGGCTGCGCCCGAGAGGCGGATAAGCGGCTGAATTGACGCGGCTTTTCTCGGCGAGCGCGAATGTTTAGGGACTGAGGTTAGGAGCGGCCGGTTTCCAAAAGGTTAAGCAAGGGTTGCGTCAATGCCGAGGATTCGAAAGGATGAGGCCAATCCCGCAGTGCAGCATCTCGGCCCGGCGGTCGCCGTCGGAGATTGAACGGGCCGTTGGCGCAAGACGCGGCCCGGGGTGGGGGGCGCGGAAACCGAGACCTGTGGGCGCGCGCGGTGCGGCCTATTTTGCGATCCGCAGCTTGGTCAGCGAGGCTCCGACCTCTTGGAACGCGCTCTGGATGCCGGACGCGGTGGTGGTGGAGAAGAATCCGCCGGTCGAGCCGCAGTATTTCAGCACCGAGGATTCTGGATCGCCGCTGGTGTTGACCTGGATGGTGTAGATCGTAGTTTCCGGTACGCCGTTGACCTTGGTGGTAATGTTATCGCACAGGATCTTCTGCCGATCGTCGACCTGCGGCGACCAGTTCGAGCCATTGCCGTACCAACGGTTCTTTGTATTCATGCCGTCCGACAACAACACGATTGCGTCGGTATATTTGTATTCCGAATCCTTCGCCGGCGTATACAGCGGCGCCGTCGCCTGAAGCGTCATCCACGCCCAGAACATGCCGATCCCCTGGTTGGTGCCGCCCTGAGCGTCGAGGGTGTTGATCCGGCCCTTCAACGTGGTGGCGTCGGTCGAGCTATCGGACTCTGTTGCCTCGTAGGCCGACTTCATCGGCAGCAGCGACGCCATGCAGTCCGAATAGTTCTGTGCCAGGAACAGCGTGTCGGGTGTGGCGGAGGTCGGCTCAGTCTTGGTTGTGTCGTAGTTCTGCGTGCGATCAGTGACGCAGCCCTTCCAGGAGTTGACGTTGCTGGCAGTCCAGGTGTGACCGCCGGCTTGGCAGGCGCTCTTCAGAGTTTTCTGGGACTGGCATGTGTTGCTCCAGTAATTCCAAGAGTCGCCGCCCGCTTGGCAGGCGTTCTTTGTGGTGTATTTCGACTTGCAGCTTCCGTAGCTCGTGTCCCAGTCGAGCCAGGTCGCGTTCTTGTTGCCGGGGCCGACATTGACCATGACGTTGAAGGGCACGATCGAGATGTAGACGTCTTCCTTGGTGGTTGAGGTCGCCTTGAGAGTGTCGATGAGCTGCTTAGCTGCGGTTTTCATCGCCGAGAGCTTGCCGGCGCTGTCCATCGAACCGGTGACGTCGAGCGCCAACGCCACACGTAACCGTGTTCCGCCCCAGGTTGTGGTCGATGATGCGCCGAGAGACATCTGCGAGATATTCATCACCTTCATGAATTCGGTGTTGATTGAGCCGGTGCCGCCCACCGTGAGTTTGGCGTTTTCGGACGACGTTTTGGGGGTGTACGTCGCAGTGACGTCGATACTTGGTGCGTCGGTGTTCTTATAGAGGCTCGTGAAGTAAGTGTTGGCCGCGCTTTGAACGTTTTCTGCAGTGATCTTGCCGCTCGTGAGATCCTTTGCGACCATGAGGGCGGTGGAATCGAGTGCGCTCTGCATGGCGGTGCGGGCGCGAGACGCGCGGGAATAGTCCACCGCGGCGCCGACGAAACCCAGCAGCGGCAGCAGGGCGATCCCGAATATCACGGCGATGTTGCCCCCGCTCGCGGCCGGAAAGCGGCGCGCGGCGCGGTTCAGACGGGCGGCAAGAGAGGCAATGGACATGGCGGCACCGGAATCCTGGCTTTCGGCCGGAGGATCGGGCGCGATGGATAAACGCTCCGTAAAATGATTCTCATAAACTCGCTAAACTGCTGAACAAATACCGCGGAGCGGGTCAGCGTGCTTGACGGTGTCCGAACGAGGTGGCGCGGATTCGCCGCCATCGGGCAACCATTGGTTAACCGGGCCGCTGCGCCGACCGGTGCGTTGAGGACAATTCCCGCCGGGGATCGCCTCCGGCATTTCCGCGCTTGCAGCAAATCCGCACTCGACCCATATTTACCGTATTCCGCCGCTGCGTCGTGCCGGGAGCCACTGCGCCGGGCGTCGTCGGCGCTTTGCGCGTTGAATGCACGTTGCGGTTCCGGCGTCTCGGAAGTTCCCTGGGATCTAAATACCGAAAGCCATGCTGCAATCTTCTCTGAGCCACCTCGCTGCCGGCACGGCCGGCGACCCGACGACCCGGCCGATGGCGATGGCGGGCGAGGGAGGCCGCTCCGGCCCGAACACGCCGTCGACCTCGGTCATCACCAAGAGCAAGCCGCGCACCAAGCGGCCCAGCCTCTATCGGGTGCTGATCCTGAACGACGATTACACGCCGATGGAGTTCGTCGTCCACGTCCTGGAGAAGTTCTTCCAGATGGACGTCGAGGCGGCCACCCAGGTGATGCTGCATGTCCACCATCACGGCATCGGTGAGTGCGGCGTCTTCACTTACGAGATCGCCGAGACCAAAGTGACGCAGGTGATGGACTTCGCGCGCAAGCACCAGCATCCCCTGCAATGCGTGATGGAGAAGAAATAGCCGCCCGGTGCGGCCGTTCGGAACGGGTTTTGCATTGATTCAAGCCGGCGGGTTTTCCCGGACTTGCTTGGTGGACGGACTGATACGGAACCAGTCTTTCGCGATCAGGTTTGGACACTATATCTGGAAAGGTTGTTGTTGCGTCACGGTGCAGCGGCGATCATGATCAGCGGGGGACACAGAGGACGCAATGCCGACATTTTCGCAAAGCCTTGAGCAATCCCTCCACCGCGCGCTCGCCATCGCCAACGAGCGCCATCACCAGTACGCAACCCTCGAACATCTGCTGCTGTCCCTGGTCGACGATTCCGACGCGGCCGCGGTGATGCGCGCCTGCAGCGTCGATCTCGACAAGCTGCGCGCCAGCCTGGTGAACTATCTCGAAACCGAATTCGAGAATCTGGTTACCGACGGCTCCGAAGATGCCAAGCCGACGGCGGGCTTCCAGCGTGTGATCCAGCGGGCGGTGATCCACGTACAATCCTCAGGGCGTGAAGAAGTGACCGGCGCCAACGTGCTGGTTGCGATCTTCGCCGAGCGCGAGAGCCACGCTGCGTACTTCCTGCAGGAGCAGGACATGACGCGCTACGACGCGGTCAACTACATCAGTCACGGCATCGCCAAGCGGCCCGGCGTGTCGGAAGCGCGGCCGGTGCGCGGCGTCGATGAAGACACCGAGACCAAGGCGGGCGACGACGGCAAGAAGAAGGGCGACGCGCTCGAGACGTATTGCGTCAATCTCAATAAGAAGGCCCGCGACGGCAAGATTGACCCGGTGATCGGACGCAATGCCGAGATCAGCCGCGCGATCCAGGTGCTGTGCCGCCGGCAGAAGAACAACCCGCTGTTCGTCGGCGAAGCCGGCGTCGGCAAGACCGCGATCGCCGAAGGGCTCGCCAAGCGGATCGTCGATGGCGAAGTGCCGGAGGTTTTGTCCGCCGCCACGGTGTTCTCGCTCGACATGGGCACGCTGCTCGCCGGCACCCGCTATCGCGGCGACTTCGAGGAGCGTCTCAAGCAGGTCTTGAAGGAGCTCGAAGCCCACCCCAACGCGATCCTGTTCATCGACGAGATCCACACCGTGATCGGCGCCGGCGCCACGTCCGGCGGCGCGATGGATGCCTCGAATTTGCTCAAGCCTGCCTTGGCTTCGGGCACCATCCGCTGCATGGGCTCGACCACCTATAAGGAATACCGCCAGCACTTCGAGAAGGACCGCGCTCTGGTGCGGCGCTTCCAGAAGATCGACGTCAACGAGCCGACCGTCGAAGATGCGATCGCGATCCTGAAGGGGCTGAAGCCGTACTTCGAGGACTATCACAAGCTCAAGTACACCAACGAGGCGATCGAATCCGCGGTGCAACTGTCGTCGCGCTACATCCATGACCGGAAACTGCCGGACAAGGCGATCGACGTGATCGACGAGTCGGGCGCGGCGCAGATGCTGCTGTCCGAGAACAAGCGCAAGAAGACGATCGGCATCAAGGAGATCGAAGCCACGGTTGCGACCATGGCGCGAATTCCGCCGAAGAGCGTGTCGAAGGACGACGCCGAGGTGCTGAAGCATCTCGAGCAGACCCTGAAGCGCGTGGTGTTCGGCCAGGACAAGGCGATCGAGGCGCTGTCGGCGTCGATCAAGCTGGCGCGCGCCGGCCTGCGCGAACCGGAGAAGCCGATCGGCTGCTATCTGTTCTCCGGTCCGACCGGCGTCGGCAAGACCGAGGTGGCCAAGCAGCTCGCGTCGTCGCTCGGCGTCGAACTGCTGCGCTTCGACATGTCGGAGTACATGGAGCGCCACACCGTGTCGCGTCTGATCGGCGCTCCTCCCGGCTATGTCGGCTTCGACCAGGGCGGTCTCTTGACCGACGGCGTCGATCAGCATCCGCACTGCGTGGTGCTGCTCGACGAAATCGAGAAGGCGCACCCGGATCTGTACAACGTGCTGCTGCAGATCATGGATCATGGCCGGCTCACCGATCACAACGGCAAGCAGGTCAACTTCCGCAACGTGATCCTGATCATGACCACCAACGCGGGCGCGGCGGATCTGGCGCGTCAGGCGTTCGGCTTCACCCGCAGCAAGCGTGAAGGCGACGATCACGAGGCGATCAACCGGCAGTTCGCGCCGGAATTCCGCAACCGTCTCGACGCCATCGTGTCGTTCGCGCATCTCAATGCCGACGTCATCGGCATGGTGGTGGAGAAGTTCGTGCTGCAACTCGAGGCGCAGCTCGCCGACCGCGACGTCACCATCGAGCTGTCCGAGCCGGCCAAGGCCTGGCTGGTGCAGCACGGCTACGACGAGCAGATGGGCGCCCGGCCGATGTCCCGCGTGATCCAGGAGCACATCAAGAAGCCGCTGGCCGACGAAGTGCTGTTCGGCAGGCTCAAGGGCGGCGGCCACGTCAGGGTTGTGCTGGTCAAGGACGAAGGCGTCGCCGGCGTCGAGCTGGAGAAGATCGGCTTCGAATTCCTCGACGGCCCGGTCACGCCGAAGCCAGAGAATCTGCCTGGCGGCGCCAAGAAGCGCGGCTCGTCGCGCAAGGCCAAGATCAAGGATCAGGTCGAGAAGGCCTGACCGGAAGCCAGACGATCAGAAACAGCGAGGCCGGCGAGCGATCGCCGGCCTCGTCGTTTGTGGAGCCGTGCCGTTTTGTGGAGCCGTTCGGCGATTATTTCGCGGACGACCGGGCCGGTGCGGGGCCTGCGGGAGACGGCAGCTCGTCCGCCGGAACGGCGGCTGGATTGGTCGGGGCCGCCGGTTCGTCGGCCGGGGCCGGGGCTGGCTCAGGAGACTGACCGGGCGAAGCCGGTGTCGGAGGTGCAGGTTCCGGCGCAGCAGCGGG
>NZ_QPFS01000185.1:0-6532 GCF_010906995.1 Rhodopseudomonas sp. WA056
ATGGTTCGAGACGGCGCTACGCGCCTCCTCACCATGAGGTTGTGCGTGTGGCACGCGGTGCGGATCAGCTCTGATTCTATAAAAAGCAGAACTGCTCTAGGGGACGGCTCCGGTGTCGGCCGTTACTTGATCGTTACTTGGCCTTCGGAATCAGCGCCTTGAGCTTTTCGATGTCGGCGATGTTCATCTTCAGTCCGCCCGGCATCACGATGTCGCCCGGCTTCTGACCGTCCTTGCACGGGCCCAGCCATTTGGCTTCCAGCGTCATGCGGCCGTCCTTCGGCAGGCCGGGGAGCGGCTTGTCGGTGTGCGACGTGACTTTGACCGTATAGGCCGAGTTGAAGTCGCCGGTGACCTCGGAATGCGAGGTGGTGCTCATGCCGGCGACGTCGCAAACCGCATCGGTGACGTAGCCGGCCGCAGTCTTCTGCGTCTCCTGCTTGGAGCAGGTCTCGCTCGCCATCGGTTGCAGCGACTTCGTCATCCGCTTGTCGGTGGCTTCGTCGGTGCAATGCAGGATGGTGATGTCCGAGCCGGGGTCGCCGCCGGGCCGTGCCATCTTCAATTCCCACAGGCCGGCCTTGCGGGTTGGCAGCTCGATCGCCTGCGCCGCCGTCGCCGGTGCGGCGAGCAGCATCGGAAGCAGCCAGACAGAACGAAGGCGGCCACGGCTCATCGCTGCGGCTCCGCTCAGTATTTGGTGCGCAGCGGCCGCTCGTCGGCGCCATACGGCACCCAACGGCAGGCGAACGAGATGTAGCCGCCGTAATTGGCCTGGACGCCGAGCAGCTTCACCACCTTGCCGTAGCGGGCGCAGTGATCGATCGCCATGGCGCGGACGTCGGCGTGGCCGATCAGATTGGAGGAGATGATGCCGCCGGTATCATTACCCTTGAACGGTGGCACATAATCGGCGCGCGCCGCCGCGCCCGCCAGCATCGCGCCCAGAACGGCCAAGCCGGCAGCCCCCATCAATCGCATCGCAATCTCCTCATGTCGCTGAAGATGAGTCTAGAACGCCGCCACGAGAATGGAAAGAATGCGTCTCCGTTCCGCATCGGGTTGTGCCGAGGTGTGGCCGGGCCGCACTTGACCTCGGCATGGCTTCGCGGCACCGTCCGCCGCATCGAATTCCGGTGGATGAGCCATGCGATTCATTTCGACGTTGAAAACGCCCGTCGCCGCGGTCGCGGCTCTGCTCTGCCTGTTCGCGCTGGCGCCGACCGCCCAGGCGGCCAATCCGCTCGAGATGAACTTCTGGCTGTCGGGGCCGCGCTACGACGGCAATCTGCCGCCGTGCGAAGCGGCGCTGCCGTCGATCACCCACCAGTTCGCCGAGAAGGAAGGCACCTTCTGGAATTCGGATCTGCGGATCACCGCCTACGGCAAGATCCGCGACGTCGCGTTCCGGCCCTGGCAGAGCGACAACATCCCGCGTCGCTTCTGCGCCGCCGAGGTGCTGCTGAACGACGGCAAGACCCATCCGGTGTATTTCTCGATCATCGAGGACGGCGGTCTGGCCGGCTTCACCGACGGCGTCGAGTTCTGCGTGGTCGGGCTGGACCGCAACTGGGCGTTCAATCCGGCCTGCAAGGCCGCCAAGCCCTGAGCCGGGCAGCGTTGCCACGCCGCAGCGCCATCGACCATTTGGGTTCTTGAACGTTCCTGAGCTCGGGTAGGCTGATCGCACGCCGGCAGCGGGGCCTTGTCGCATGGTTGGATTTATTGGTCGTCGACGGTCGCTGATCGCCGCCTGCGCGGCGCTTGCAGTGCTGTTCGCAGCGCTGGTTGGGGCGCCGGGCGCCGAGGCTCAGGACCGCCGCCAGAATGCACCCGGCGAGTTCGATTTCTACGTGCTGGCGCTGTCGTGGTCGCCGTCCTATTGCGAGCAGGCGTCCGAACGCGGCCTCAGCGGCCGGTCGCAGCAATTGCAATGCGGCGGCCGGCCATTCGCCTTTGTGGTGCACGGGCTGTGGCCGCAATACGAGCGCGGCTTCCCGGAATATTGTGAGCGTCCGGCGCCGCGGCTCGACCGCCGCATCGTCGAGTCGATGCTCGACCTGATGCCGGCGCCGGGTCTGATCTATAATCAATGGGACAAGCACGGCACCTGCACCGGGCTGCCGCAGCGCGGCTATTTCGAGCAGATCCGCAAGGCCCGCGCCGCGGTCCGGGTGCCGCCGGAGTTCATCGACGCCAAGGAGCCGCGCACCGTCACCGCCGAAGAGGTCGAGGACGCCTTCATCAAGGTCAATCCCGGGCTGTCGAACGCCGCGATCGCCGTGATGTGCGACCGCAAGCGGCTCAGCGAGGTGCGGATCTGCATGAGCAAGGATCTGCAATTCCGGGCCTGCGAGGAGATCGACCGCCGCGCCTGCCGCCGCGACCGGCTCGAAGTCCCGCCGCTGCGCGGCGGCTGAGCGAGCGTTTCCGGCTTCAGGCTCGTCAGAGGTGTCCCTGGGCGCTCCACGGCTTGACACCGCGCGCGGCTCCGCGTCACGGTCGCCTCCCCACCCGAAAGCGATGAACTGAATCCCAAATGACAGGCTTTGCCGTAATCCGCGACGAGACGCCGACGGCCGCGATCCCGAAGGGCGCGGTGGTGGCGATGGGCAATTTCGACGGCGTCCACCGCGGCCATCGCGCCGTGATCGGCGCCTGCCTCGACATGGCGCGGATCAAGAAAGCGCCGGCCCTGGCGGTGACGTTCGAGCCGCATCCGCGCAAGTTCTTCAGCCCCGATGTCCCGCAATTCCGCCTCACCGACGAGACCGCCAAGCTGCGGCTGCTGGCCGGCACCGGGCTCGACGGCGCGGTGATCCTGAGTTTCGACGCCCGCCGCGCCTCGACCACGGCGCACGACTTCATCCAGCACGAGCTGATCGGCCGGCTCGGGGTGCAGGGCATTGCGATCGGCTACGATTTCCACTTCGGCAAAGGCCGCGGCGGCTCGCCGTCGATGCTGGTCGGCGAGGCGCCGGCGCTCGGCATCGAGGTCGACGTCCAGCCCCACGTCGATTTCGGCGATCACCCGGTGTCGTCGAGCGCGATCCGCAAATGCCTGGAGGAGGGCCATATCGCCGCCGCCACCGAGATGCTCGGCGGGCCGTGGTTCGTCACCGGCGAGGTGATCCACGGCGACAAGCGCGGCCGCGACCTCGGCTATCCGACCGCCAATATCAGGCTCGACCCGGAGTGCAGCCTGAAGCACGGCATCTATGCGGTGCGGGTCGGCCGCAAGGGCAGGCATTACGACGCGGTGGCGAATTTCGGTCGCCGCCCGACGTTCGACAATGGTGCACCGCTGCTCGAAGTGTTCGTGTTCGATTTCAACGAGCCGCTGTATGGCGAGACGCTCGATGTCGCCTTCATCGCCTTCATCCGCGCCGAGGAGAAGTTCGAGAGCATCGAGGCGCTGATCCGGCAGATGGACGACGACACCGCCCGCGCCCGCGCCGCGCTCGCCGCCGCCGCCGGCGCGTTCCCCAAGCTCGGGACGCTCGGATGAGCCGCACTGAGAAGGGGAAGATGCTGGCGGGCGAGCTGTATCGCCCCGGCAGCCCCGAGCTTGCCGCCGACGAGGCCGCCAACAAGGCCTGGATCGCCCGCTATAATGCGTCCGGCGCGCAGCCGGCGGCGGAGCGGCATGTGCTGTTGTCCGAGCATTTCGGCCATGTCGGCAAAAGTGCGGTGGTGCGGCCGCCGTTCTTCTGCGACTGCGGCTACAACATCTTCCTCGGTGACAACGTCTTCCTCAATTTCAACTGCGTGATCCTGGACATCATGCCGGTCCGGATCGGCGACCGCACCCAGATCGGGCCGGCGGTACAGATCTATGCCGCCGACCACCCGCGCGACGCCGCCACCCGCCGCGACGGCCTGGAATTCGGCCGCCCAGTCACGATCGGCGCCGACGTCTGGATCGGCGGCGGTGCCATCATCCTGCCCGGCATCAGCATTGGCGACGGCGCCGTGATCGGTGCCGGCAGTGTCGTCACCCGCGACGTCGCCCCGCACGCCATCGTCTGCGGCAACCCGGCCAAGCCGCTGGGGAAGGGCTGAAACAGCTCTATTCGCCGATCAGCCGCCGATCGAACGGAGCGTGGATGATCTCGGCGATCGCGATGCCTGCCGCGCCGGGGTGAGCCGGATTGAGCAGGTAGTTGACGGCCTGTGGCACGATGACTGATGGCACCCGGAGCAACGGGTGCGACCCGCGATCGAGCCAATTGTCGCCGATCCGGCGACTTACTTCGAGCCGTTCGGCCCAATCCGAAGGCAGTTCGTCAGCCGCGACGATATCCGTTTCGACCTCGCTCGGGATCGCGACGCGCAGCATTTGGTAGGTCGGAGGCAGAAACTCGCGGTCCATGTGGACGAGCATTTCGAGCAGCGCGCTCGACGGATGATCTGCCAGATAGACGATCCGCCGCCCTCGGCTGTGCCAGCGGCCGCTGGCTCTGAGTCCGCCGGTCCCGGTCAGGTCCGCATAATTCGAGATCCGCCAAAGCTCCACGGCAGGGGACTCAGGCAAAGATTCCGTGGTCGATCTGCTCCAGTTCTTCGCGAACGACCGCAGCGCCGAGTTCGTCACGCAGCAGGTCCACGGGACGCTGTCCGTTCAAGCTGCGGTTCGGACGGCTGAGCCAGCCCTCTGCCTTGGCCGGATCGGCAAAGACCCGGTCCGCCAATGCGCGGATTTCGAGGGTGCGGATCAGGTCTATGGCGGAGTCGACCGATCCACGAAGGGCCTGTCGGGCATCGTCCAGCAATTGGTCGAGGGGACGGCTATCTCCCTCGCGGCGAAGCCTCTTCAATTCCTCAAAAACTTCAGCAGGCGGCCTGACCGACATGGAATTCCTCCATCGATCAATAGATTAGTCTTTTGGAGGGCGGCTGCAACCGGCACCTTGCGGGTGTCCCGCAATCGGCGCATCTCGAAGCAAATTCGATTGCCGGGACGGTTCAATCGGGTTTCCGAAGCCCTCCAAAACCGCTATTCACGCCGCCATGACCGATAAGCCCGCCAAGACCGACGCCGCCCCGAGCGGCAACGACTATTCCAAGACCCTGTTCCTGCCGCAGACGGAGTTTCCGATGCGCGCCGGGCTGCCGCAGCGCGAGCCGGAGCTGCTGAAGCGCTGGGAGGAGATCGACCTCTACGGCAAGCTGCGCGAGGGCGCGAAGGGCCGCGCCAAATTCGTGCTGCACGACGGCCCGCCTTACGCCAACGGTCACATCCATATCGGCCACGCGCTGAACAAGATCCTCAAGGACGTCGTGACCAAGAGCCAGCAGATGCTCGGGTTCGACTCCAACTACGTGCCGGGCTGGGACTGCCACGGCCTGCCGATCGAATGGAAGATCGAGGAAGAGAACTACCGCTCCAAGGGCAAGCCGAAGCCGAACTTCAAGGACTCGGCCGCGATGGTGGCGTTCCGCAAGGTATGCCGCGCCTATGCGCAGAAATGGCTCGACGTGCAGCGCGAGGAGTTCAAGCGGCTGGGCGTGATCGGCGACTGGGATCATCCCTACGCGACGATGAACTACGCCGCCGAGGCGCAGATCGCCCGCGAACTGATGAAATTCGCCGCCAACGGCACGCTGTATCGCGGCAGTAAGCCGGTGATGTGGAGCGTCGTCGAAAAGACCGCTTTGGCCGAGGCCGAGGTCGAGTACGAGGACTACACCTCTGATACGGTGTGGGTGAAGTTTCCGGTCAAGACCGGCGATGCGTCGACCAAGGACGCCAGCGTGGTTATCTGGACCACGACGCCGTGGACGTTGCCGGGCAACCGCGCGATCAGCTTCTCGTCGAAGATCGGCTATGGTCTCTACAAGGTCACCGACGCTCCGGTCGATAACTGGGCCAAGGCCGGCGAGTTGCTGATCCTTGCGGACGCACTCGCCGAAAGCGTGTTCAAGCAGGCGCGCGTCGCGGCCTACGAGAAGGTGATGGACGTCGATGCCGACGTGCTGAAGGCGAGCGAGTGCGCCCATCCGCTGCGCGGTCTCGCTGGCGGCTATGAGTTCACCGTCCCGCTGCTCGACGGCGACCACGTCACCGACGACACCGGTACCGGCTTCGTCCACACCGCGCCGGGCCACGGCCGCGAGGACTTCGATATCTGGATGCACAATGCGCGTGCGCTGGAAGCGCGGGGCATCTCGTCGACCATCCCCTACACCGTCGACGAGAACGGCGCGCTGACCGATCACGCGCCGGGCTTCACCGGCAAGCGGGTGATCAACGACAAGGGCGAGAAGGGCGACGCCAACGAGGCGGTGATCGGCGCGCTGGTCGAGCGCGGCATGCTGCTGGCGCGCGGCAAGCTGAAGCACCAGTATCCGCATTCCTGGCGCTCGAAGAAGCCGGTGATCTTCCGCAACACGCCGCAATGGTTCATCGCGATGGACAAGGACATCCTCCCCCCTCCCCCTTGCGGGGAGGGGTCGGGGGTGGGGGTCCACGGCGGGACGCCATCCTCGGGGCGCCCTCACCCCAACCCTCTCCCGCAAGCGGGAGAGGGGG
>NZ_QPFS01000186.1:0-6273 GCF_010906995.1 Rhodopseudomonas sp. WA056
AATCCGGTGGAACGATGCGGAGCGCGCCGCCGGCTGCGGTCAGCACGCCGGCATTGGCGAACTGGTCTTGATCGAGCGCGCCGGGCAGTGGCACCAGGATGCCGGGCCGGCCGATCGCGGCGAGTTCGGCGACGGTGCCGGCGCCGGAGCGCGACACCACGAGCTGGCTCGCGGCGAGCCGCTGCGGCAGATCGGTGAAAAACGGCGCCAGCTCGCAGGTCAATTGCAGTCGGTCGTACACCGCACGGACCCGGGCCATATCCTCGTCGCGGACCTGCTGGGTCAGCACCAGCCGGCCCAGCAGCGCCGGATCGAGTTTCTCCAGCGCCGGCGGCACGATGTCGGCCATCACCCGGGCGCCCTGGCTGCCGCCGAACACCAGCACCCGCAGCGGTCCGCCAGCGGCAGGCGGATCATAGGCGACGGTCGCGGCATCGGCGACGGCAGGACGGATTGGATTGCCGGTATTACTGATCTTGGACGCCAGCGCCGGCCAGACGGTCTCGTGGCCGGGAAAGCCGGTGGCGATGGCGTCGACCCGCGGCGCCAGGAAGCGGTTGGCTCGGCCCATCACCGCGTTCTGCTCGTGGATCAGGGTCGGCACCTTGCGCCAGGTCGCAGCGAGCAGCGGCGGCAGCGTCGGATAGCCGCCGAACCCGACCACCGCGGCCGGCTTCAGCCGCCCGATCAGATTGAAGGCCAGCAGCGCGCCGGAGCCGAGCTTCAGCGCGGTCTTCGCCAGCGCCCACGGTGTCCTGCCGCGCACCGTTTCGCTCGGCACCACATCGGTGGTCTCGGCGGTGAACAGCCCGCTGTAGCGGGTGGCGCGATGATCGGTGACCAGCCGGACGCGGTAGCCGCGCCGGATCAGCACCGCGCCGAGCGCTTCGGCCGGAAACAGGTGGCCGCCGGTGCCGCCGGCGGCGAGCAGGATCAGGGGGGCGTCGGTCATGGCCTCACGCGTAGCTTCCCGCCGCCTCGATCGCATTGACCTCGGTCTTGGGCCGCTGCCTTGTCAACGCCAGCATCATGCCGACGCCGTAGGCCAGCGACACCATCGACGAGCCGCCGTAGGAGATGAACGGCAGCGTCATGCCCTTGGCGGGGATCAGTTGCAGGTTCACCGACATATTGATCGACGCCTGAACGCCGAACAGGATCGCCAGTCCCGACGCAGCGAAGCGCGAGAACAGGTCTTCGCTGCGATAGGCCCGCGACAGCGTCCGCAGCACGATGAAGGCGAACAGCGCCAGCAGCGCCAGACACAGCACGATGCCGAATTCCTCGCCGGCCACCGCGAACACGAAATCGGTGTGGCTGTCCGGCAGGTTGCGCTTGGCGATGCCTTCGCCGGGCCCGAGGCCGAACCAGCCGCCGTTGCTGAAGGCCTCGCTCGCCATGTCGACCTGGAAGGTGTCGCCGGAGGCGGGATTCATGAACCGCTTGATGCGGCCGGCGACGTGCGGGACGAACAGATAGGCGGCGAACAACCCGCCGGCCGCGACGCCGGCGAGCCCGAACACCCAGATCACCCGCATCCCTGCGATGAAGAACAGCGCGCCCCACACCATCAGCACCAGCATCGTCTGGCCGAAATCCGGCATCAGCACCAACAGCGACACCAGCGTCAGCAGCAGCACGATCGCCATCGAGGTCGCCGGCATTTCCGGCCGCCGCGCCGCTTCCGAGAACAACCAGGCGGCGAGCACCACGAACGACGGCTTGGCGATCTCGGAGGCCTGAATGTTGACGCCGAGCAGCGTGATCCAGCGCCGCGACCCCTTCACCTCCGGCCCGAACAGCAACGTCACCACGATCAGCACGATCGCCAGCGCGAACACCACCAGGGCGGTCCGCCGGATCTGCCGCGGCGACAGGAACGACACGCCGATCAGCACGATCAACGATGGCGCCAGGAACAGGACGTGGCGGTTGAAGAAGTGGAACGGATCGAGCCCGATCCGGGTCGCGACCGGCGGCGACGCCGCCAGCGACAGGATCACGCCGGCCAGCAACAGCGCGATCAGCGCCACCAGCAGCACGCGGTCGACGGTCCACCACCATTCGCTGAACGGGGTGCGTTGGTCACGGGAGATCATCGGCGATCCTGGGCAAAGAGATCGCCCATTGGTGCGCCCACGTGGTTGCCACGGGGTTAATGCTTTGGGGCGGAATTGAGATGTGAATGGCGGCCCCATCCCCATCCCACACTCCGCCGTCATCCCCGCGAAGGGCGGCTGGGTCGCCCGCCTGCGCGGGCGATGACGCGGCGGATTGGGGCGGGCTTCACACCACCGCCGCAACACCATCCAGCGCCGTCACCAGCTCGCGAAACCTGGTGCCACGGATCTCGAAATTGCGGAACTGGTCGAACGACGCACAGGCCGGCGACAGCAGCACAACCGGCTCGGTCAGCCCCGACGCCGCGGCATCGCGCGCGGCGGCCGGCACCGCGGCTTCCAGCGTCTCGCTGATCTCGTACGGCACCCGGCCCTTCAGCGTGGCGGCGAATTCCTGCGCGGCCTGGCCGATCAGGTAGGCTTTGCGGATGCGCGGGAAATACTCGGCCAGGCTCTCGATGCCGCCGGTCTTCGGCTTGCCGCCGGCGATCCAGAAGATCTCGCCGAACGACGCCAGCGCCTTGGCGGCTGCATCGGCATTGGTGGCCTTGGAGTCGTTGACGAACAGCGTCGTCCCGTTCTCACTGACTTGGCGGCCGACCTGCTCCATCCGATGGGCGAGACCGGGGAAGCTGCGCAGTCCCTGCTGCAACTGCTCCGGCGATACCCCGAGCGCCAGCACCGCAGCCGCGGCGGCGGCAGCATTCTGCGCGTTGTGCAGCCCGCGCAGCGAGCCGATGCCGCCGAGCTTCGCGACTTCGGCGGATGCGCCTTCTTCCACGCGGCGAATTGCGTCGAGATCGGCGGTGATGCCGGACGTCACCGGCCCCTGCACCGACATCCGCACCACGCGGTTGCCGGCGCGTTCGATCCGGTCGGCGGCGGCGCGGCCGAAATCGTCGTCGACGCCGATGATCGCGGTGCCGCCGTCCTGCACGCCGGCCACCAGCCGCTCCTTCACCGCGGCGTAGTTCTCGATGGTGCCGTGGCGGTCGATGCGATCCTCGGTGACGTTGAGCAGGATGCCGACGGTGGGATCGAGCGACGGCGTCAGGTCGATCTGATACGACGACATCTCGATCACGTGGACGCGGCCGTCCTTCGGCGGCTCCAGCGACAGGATCGCGGTGCCGATATTGCCGCCGAGCTGGGTATCCCAGCCGGCCTCGCGCAGCAGATGCGCGATCAGCGCGGTCGTGGTCGATTTGCCGTTGGTACCGGTGATGGCGACGAACGGCGCACGCGGCGCATGCGCCCTGCGCTCGCGGCAGAACAGTTCGACGTCGCCGATCACTTCGACGCCGGCCTCCTGCGCCTTCAGCACGGTCCAATGCGGCGTCGGATGCGTCAGCGGCACGCCGGGCGTCAGCACCAGGGCGGAGAAATTGGTCCACGGCAGATTGCGCAGATCGGCGGTGATGAAGCCGGCCTGCGCCGCCTCGACCATGCGGTCGAGATTGTCGTCGCACGCGATCACTTCGGCGCCGCCCGCCTTCAGCGCATGGCAGCTCGCCAGCCCCGACCCGCCGAGCCCGAACACCGCGACCGAGGCGCCGGCGAAGGAGGTGACGGGGATCATGCTGACGCTCCGACTACAAGGACGACCTCATCCTGAGGAGCGCGCGCCAGCGCGCGTCTCGAAGGATGATTATTTGGCACATCCTTCGAGACGCGGCCCTGCGGACCGCTCCTCAGGATGAGGCTGTGCCTACTCGATCGCATTAACAACGTCACCGCAGCTTCAGCGTCGACAGGCCGGCGAGCGCCAGCATCACGGCGATGATCCAGAACCGGATTACGATCTGCGGCTCGGTCCAGCCCTTCTGTTCAAAGTGGTGGTGGATCGGCGCCATCTTGAACACGCGCTTGCCGGTCAGCTTGAACGAGGCGACCTGCACGATCACCGACACCGCTTCCAGTACGAACAGCCCGCCGATCACCGCCAGCACGATCTCGTGCTTCACCGCGACCGCGATCGAGCCGAGCATGCCGCCGAGCGCCAGCGAGCCGGTGTCGCCCATGAAGATCGAGGCCGGCGGCGCGTTGAACCACAGAAAGCCAAGCCCGGCGCCGAGCAACGCCCCGCACAGCACCGCGAGTTCGCCGGTGCCGGCGACGTAGTTGATCTGCAGATATTCGGCGAAAACCGCGTTGCCGGCCAGATACGAGATCAGCCCGAAGCTCGCCGCGGCGATCATCACCGGCACGATCGCGAGGCCGTCGAGGCCGTCGGTCAGATTCACCGCATTGCCGGCGCCGACCACCACGAAGGCACCGAACGCGACGAACGCCCAACCGAGATTGAGCATCACTTCCTTGAAGAACGGAATCACCAGCGAGCTCGACAGCGGCGCGCGGCCGAGCCACACTAGGGCGAAGCAAGCCGCGCCGGCGATGGTGAACTCGATCAGCAGCCGGGTGCGGCCGGAGATGCCGGCATGGGTCTGCTTGGTGACTTTCATGTAGTCATCGTAGAAGCCGACGAAGCCGAAGCCGAGCGTCACCGCCAGCACGATCCAGACATAGGGATTGAGCGGATTGGCCCACAGCACGGTGCCGACCGTCAGCCCGGACAGGATCATCAGGCCGCCCATGGTTGGCGTGCCCTTCTTGGAAACGAGGTGCGATTGCGGGCCGTCGGTGCGGATCGGCTGCCCCTTGCCCTGCCGCAGCCTGAGATTGTCGATGATCCAGGGGCCGAACATGAACACGAACAGCGCCCCGGTCACCATCGCGCCGCCGGTGCGGAAGGTGATGTAGCGGAAGACGTTGAACGCCGGAAACGAGCTGGACAGGTCGATCAGCCAATAGAGCATTCAAGCCGCCTTATACCGCAGCGTCGTCGCGCGCGGCCTTGCCGGGGAAGCGCTTTTCGATCGCATTGATAATCGTTTTCATGCGTGAACCGAGCGAACCCTTCACCATCACGGCGTCGCCGGCGCGGATCGCAGCGACGACCTGGGATTCGAGCGCGGTCGCGTCGCCTGCATAGCCCCCCCGTTTGCCGGAGGAAAGGGCGTCCCACAAATTGCGCATCAACGGACCACAGCAGAACACCAGGTCGATACCGTTGGCCCGGACCGCCGCTTCCAGACCGCGGTGCAGTTCCCCGGCGGTCGGGCCGAGCTCGAGCATGTCGCCGAGCACCGCGATCCGCCGGCCCTGCGCCCCGATCTCGGCGCGGCCGAGCACGCCCAGCGCCGCCGCCATCGAGGCCGGATTGGCGTTGTAGCTCTCGTCGATCAGCGTCGCCTCGCCGGACCCGATCGGCAGCGCCTTGCGCGCCCCACGCCCCACGGCGGGTTGCACCTGCGACATCGCCAGCGCGGCGAGCGCGAGGTCGGCGCCGACCAGCTCCGCCGCGGCCAGCACCGCCAGCGAGTTCAGCGCCATGTGCCGGCCCGGCATGCCGATCTTGTAAGTGACGTCGTGGCCGAGAATGCTGGCGTGCACCGCCGAGCAGTCGGCATGCAAGGCGACGTCGAGCAACCGCGCATCGGCGGCGGGATCGGTTCCGAAGGTGACGATGCGGCCGACATTGGCACGCAGCGCATTGGCACTGAGCCGATCGAACATCGGCGTGTCGCGGTTCAGCAGCGCGATGCCGCCCGGCTCGAGCCCGCTGAAAATCTCCGACTTGGCGTCGGCAATGCCTTCGACGCCCGAGAAGAATTCCAGATGCACCGGCTCCACCGTGGTGATGATCGCCACATGAGGTCGCACCATCTTGACCAGAGGTTCGATTTCGCCGGCGTGATTCATGCCGATTTCGAACACCGCGTAGCGCACGCCCGCCGGACAGCGCGCCAGCGTCAGCGGCACGCCCCAGTGATTGTTGAACGACGCCACCGAAGCGTGGGTCGGGCCTTGGGCGCCGAGCACACCGCGCAGGCCTTCCTTGGTCGAGGTCTTGCCGACCGAGCCGGTCACGGCAATCACCTTGGCCGACAGGCGCGAGCGCGCCGCGATGCCGAGTCGGCGCAGCCCTTCGAGTACATCGTCGACGACGAGCAGCGGCGCGTCGGCAGCAAACTTGTCGCGCTGCGCCTTCTCCACCACTGCCAGCGCGGCGCCGGCATTCAGTGCCGCAGCGACGAAATCGTGGCCATCGTGGACGTCGCCGCGAATCGCGAAATACGCGTCACCCGGCGCC